>JAEZHG010000117.1 GCA_023436945.1 Pseudomonadota bacterium
GCAGAACACCTTCGTCACCGTCGATGAAGGTCAGGCCCGATTCGCTCGAAGCGGTCGAGGTGAAGACCGGGTCGAAGGTGAAGGCACCGGTGCCGGCGTACAGCTTACGGATGTCGATTACGTCCGGGCCGGTCGAACCCGACAGGACGGGCAGCTCGATGCTCTTGTCACCAACGGTGAGAGTGGCAGCAGCCTTGTTCGCTTGTTCAGTCATCTATGCCCCTTGTTATTTCCTTGGACGGGCGCGGGGAGGCGTTCGTCCTGTGTGTTTGGCGTCTTACTTAGTCTGTTGCAGCGCATCATCCAAGCGTCCGAGACCTTCGTCGCGACCCAAAGCCACCAGAATTCTGGCGATATCGGGTGCCGGAGCGCCGCCCGTGAGAGCCGCGCGTGCAAAAGGTCCAATTTTTCCGAAGCCTACGCCTTCATTTTCAGCGAAGGTTTTAAGTTCGGCTTCCAGATCCTCAACGGTCCAGCTCTCAGTTTGAGCCAGGTAATCACGCAGTCGTGAAATTCGTTCGAGGTTTTCACCCTGCATCATACCGCGACTTTTCTCGTTTAGAGCGAGTGGGCGGCTCAGCAGAGCAAACTCAGATTGATCGGCCAGTTCTGGAACGGTCTTGGCGCGATCTTTGATCATGGGAATCACGCGAGCCAGCTTCTGGAGGCCTTCGGCATCCAGCGTCTTCTCGCGCTTTTCGAGGGTTTTGGCGGCCAGTTCGGCAAGGCGTGCATCATCCGCAAGGCGGATCCAGTGCGCATTGACGTGGGCCAACTTGTCGAAGTCCAGACGTGCCGGAGCCTTGTTCACGCCCGACAGGTCGAACCATTCCACGGCCTGCTCGTCGCTGAACAGTTCGTCATCGCCGTGCGCCCAACCCAGACGGGCCAGATAGTTTCGCATGGCTTCGGGCAGATAGCCCATGTCGGCATATTCATGCACGGCCTGTGCGCCGTGGCGCTTCGACAGTTTTGCACCGTCAGGGCCGTGGATCAGCGGGATGTGCGCGAAGGTCGGGCGGGTCCAGCCAAGCGCATCATAAATCAGGCTCTGGCGAGCGGCATTGTTCAGGTGGTCGTCGCCACGGATCACGTGGGTGACGCCCATGTCGTGGTCATCGACAACAACGGCAAGGTTATAGGTCGGTGCGCCGTCCGAGCGCAGGATTACCAGATCGTCGAGCGACGAAGATTCCCAGCGCACAGTGCCTTGTACCGCATCCTCAACCACAACTGCCTGGTCCAGCGGGCGGCGGAAGCGCACGGTGAACGGCTTTTGCAGGTCCTCAGTGGTCGGCTCGCGGTCACGCCATGGCGAGACAAAGTCCTTGCCCTCGGCCTTGGCGGCGTCACGCAGTTCATTGGTTTCGTCAGCGGTCAGGAAGTCGCGATAGGCGTGGCCCGTGGCCAGTAGTTCTTCAACGACTTCACGGTGACGGTCGGCGCGTGCGAACTGATAGACGACTTCACCGTCGCCGTTCAGGTTCAGCCACTCAAGACCGTCAAAGATGGCCTTTACGGCTTCTTCGGTCGAACGCTCTCGGTCAGTGTCTTCGATACGAACAAGAAATTTGCCGCCGTGGTGGCGGGCAAACAACCAGTTGAATAGCGCCGTTCTCGCTCCGCCGATATGAAGGTAACCGGTGGGCGAAGGGGCAAAGCGGGTGACAACAGTCGAAGACGGGGAAGACATAAGGCATGAATCCATTTCGGGTGCCCTTATACGCCCGAACGCGCCAAAGCGAAGCCTTGCGCTAAAGTTGATTGCGCTATTGGGCCAAAGTTTTAGATCGGAATGGTTGGCACAGACCGATAGGTGGCCGCTCTGGGCAGCTCCATTCTTTGGTGCGGGCTGCGGATTTTATTTCCTTTTGCCGACAGAGCCGCCTTCATGGCCGCTGTATTCATTGGCCTTTGTTCTTGTATCGGCGTGGGTTATGGCGCGGCGTTGGGGGGTAGGGCGACCCTTCACGCTGCTGATCCTGATGTTGGCGATGTTTGCGTCAGGACTGGCTGTGGCCAAGGCGCGCAGCGACGCTGTGGCGAGCCCTGTTGCACCCAGCATGACCAAGCCGACCATAATGCAGGCGTGGGTTATCGACGTCGATAGCCCGGGGCAAAACGGGGCGCGCGTCCTAGTGGCCCCTGTGCGTATTCGTGGCTTGGCAGCAGAGGATGTGCCGCACCGCATTCGTGCCACCGTAAAGGGTGAGCCGCCTAGGCCGGGTGAAGCCATCAGCCTGTTCGGCATATTGAATCCACCTCCAGCGCCCGCCAGTCCAGGGGCCTATGATTTTGGCCGCATGGCGTGGTTTCAGGGCATTGGCGGGCTGATGTTCGGATTGGCCGAGGCAAGACCCGCGGATCTGGCACCACCGCCATGGCCCGTTCGCTTGGAGATGAAGATCAATGCGGTTCGATTTGCATTGGCGGAGCGCATTGTCGCGCGATTGGGCGAGCGGGAAGGCGGCATCGCGGCGGCCATGACCACGGGGCACGAGACGTGGATCGGCGAGGACGATCTCTCGGCTATGCGCGATTCGGGGTTGGCGCACATTCTCTCCATCTCGGGACTGCACATGGCGGTCGTTGGCGGGTTCGTGTTCTTTGGCGTGCGGTTGGTTGTGGCGGCGTGGCCATGGCTGGCGCTGCGGGTATCGGGAAAGAAGGTCGCGGCGGTTGCAGGACTGATGGCTGTGGGCAGCTATTTGGTCATTTCTGGCGCGCCGCCACCTGCTGAACGGGCGGCCATCACGGCGTCCATCGCATTCATCGCGGTTTTGCTGAATCGGCAGGCTATCAGTATGCGGGCCTTGGCGACTGCAGCGATACTGGTGCTTCTGCTGCAACCGGAGGCGATCGTTACACCGGGTTTCCAGATGTCGTTTGCGGCAACCGCGGCCTTAGTGGCGCTGGCGGAAATTTGGCCGCGCCGTATCCGCGAGATCAACACGCCTTGGCCGATTGCAGCGGTGCAAAAGACGGCGGCGTGGGTGTTTGCAGCGGCATCGGCCAGTTTGGTGGCGGGGCTGGCGACGGGCCCGTTTGCCATGCAGCATTTCAATCGCACCGCTGTTTTTGGGCTGCTGGCGAATGTGACCAGCGCGCCTTTGGCCGACTTGATCATGTTGCCGGCGCTGGCCTTGGGGGCGGCGCTGGAACCTCTAGGAATGGGCGCTCCGTTTCTTTGGGTGGCGGGCAAGGCCGTGTCAGTGATGTTGGCTGTCGGACACTGGACGGCCAATCTGCCAGGTGCCGTTCAGAATATCGCCAGTGCGCCCGCGGCTGCCCTGCCGGTTGCATTCATCGGTATCATCTTCATGTGCCTGTGGCGCGGTTGGTGGCGGGTGCTTGGGCTTCCGCTTGCCATGGCAGTCCTGTTTTGGCCGCGCGAAACGCCGCCTGACATCTGGATCGCGGATGGCGGGACCAATGCCGTCTGGCGCGAAGGTGATCAGGCCCAGATGATGCGCACGGTAAGGGCCTTTGGTACCCGTATGTGGAGCCAGCGCTGGGACGTTGATGTTGATCCACGCATCAAGGAAGAATGGCGCTGTGGCCGCACATTCTGCCGTGCGCAGGAAGGCGAGAGGCCGGTAGCCCTGTGGTGGGGAAGGGCCGTGCCCAACACAGACCAACTGTCAGAGATGTGCGCGGCGGCGCATG
>JAEZHG010000123.1 GCA_023436945.1 Pseudomonadota bacterium
ACTGGTGGCTGACCGCTATAACGTCTCGCGCGAAGACCAGGACCACTTCGCCGCCACCAGCCAGCAGCGCGCCGCTGCGGCACAGGCTGCCGGTCTGTTCGACGACGAGATCGTTCCCTTCACAACCACCAAGACCCTGTTCGCCAAGACCGGCGAAGAGATCGGTGAGGAAGAAGTCACTCTTAGCGCCGACGAAGGCGTTCGCGCGGGCACGACCTATGAAGCCCTCGCGGGCCTGAAGCCCGTGTTCAAGGATGGCCTGCTGGTCAAGGAAGGCCGCCACGTCACCGCTGGTAACGCCAGCCAGCTGTCGGACGGTGCTTCTGCGCAGGTCGTCATGGACCTCAAGACCGCACAAGCGGAGAACCTGCCGGTTCTGGGCATCTATCGCGGCTTTCAGGTCGCTGCCTGCAAGGCCGAGGAAATGGGCATCGGTCCGGTGTTCGCCATTCCGAAGCTGCTGAAGCGCGCAGGCTTGAAGATGAGCGACATCGGCCTGTTTGAAATCAACGAAGCCTTCGCCTCGCAAGCCCTGTACTGCCAGCGCGCTCTAGACATCGATCCGGCCATTCTGAACGTCAACGGCGGCGGTATCGCCATTGGTCACCCGTTCGGCATGACCGGCTCGCGTCTGGTCGGCCACGCCCTGATCGAAGGCAAGCGCCGCGGTGCCAAATATGTCGTCGTCTCCATGTGCGTCGCAGGTGGCATGGGCGCAGCCGGTCTGTTTGAGGTCGCCTGATGAGCGAGTTCGCCCCTGAACTCTCGGATTTTCGTGCCGAAGTGGCGGCCTGGCTGCGCGAGCAGCTGAGCGGCCCCTTTGCCGACATCCGTGGCCAGTCCAATCAGGTCGACAATGTCGAGCGCCGCCGTGAATGGGAAGCGGCGCTGGGCGCGGCGGGCTGGAGCACCATCGGTTGGCCAAAGGAATACGGCGGTCGCGGTGCCAGCATCTCCGAACAGGTGGTGTTCGCCGAGGAATATGCACGCGCCAAAGGCCCGCCGCGTGTCGGTCACCTCGGTGTCGAACTATTAGCCCCGACCCTGATTGCCATGGGCAATGATGACCAGAAGGCGCGTTTCCTGCCCGACATCAATCAGGGCAAGGTCATCTGGTGCCAGGGCTATTCCGAACCGGGCGCAGGCTCCGACCTCGCCGCCGTGACCACCCGCGCACGCCTGGAAAACGGCAAATACATCATCAACGGCCAGAAGATCTGGACCTCGATGGGCGCGTTTGCCGACTGGTGCTTCGTCGTGGCCCGCACCGAAGAAGGCAGCGTCGGTCCCAAGGGGCTGTCGTTCCTGCTGGTCCCTATGGACCAACCGGGCGTGACGGCTCGTCCGATCACCCAGATCACGGGCGAAGCCGAATTCGCCGAAGTCTTCTTCGACGACGCCGTGGCTCTCGCAGCCGATCGCATCGGTGCCGAGGGCGAAGGCTGGGCCGTGGCCATGGCCCTGCTCGGCTATGAGCGCGGGGTGTCCACCCTCGCTCAGCAGATGCATTTCCAGATCGAGCTGGACGAGATCATCTCGGCTGCAAAGAACAACGGCAAGGCCAGTGATCCGATCATTCGGCAGAAGATCGCACAGGCCCACATCGGCCTGAAGATTATGCGTTACAACGCCCTGCGCATGCTGGACGGCACCGACAACGCCAACCTGTCCGGCGCGGCCTATACCTACAAGCTGTACTGGTCGTCGTGGCGTCGTGATCTGGGCGAACTGGCGATGGACGTTCTGGGCCAGGACGGCGAGCTTCTGGACGAAGAAGGCCGCTTCGAGAAGCTGCCGAACATGTTCCTGTTCTCGCGTGCCGACACCATCTATGCCGGTGCCAGCGAGATCCAGAAGAACATCATCTCCGAGCGCGGCCTCGGCCTCCCACGCGAACCACGCGGACGTTAAGGCGCAAAAGAAAGAGGGCTCGGCGGAGAAGAACCGAGCCCTCTACATCCAGACCAGAGCCCCTCAGCCTAAGGTCTGGACGTATTCCATTTCATCGCTCCCGCCGGAACCTCGTTCCATTCCGCCGGAAGCGCATTCCCTGTGACAGGGCAGTTCAGAGCTTCGGCCGTGTACATGGTCGCCACGCAGCGGTTACAGCTGATGCACGATGACCGCTCGGCATCTCCAGCCTGAAATGCGCTGACGAGTTCAGGTTGATGCACAAGCGCACGGGCCATCACCACGGCCTCAAAACCCTCTTGAACGAGAGCATCTGCATCCGTGCGCGACAGCAGGCCACCCACATAGGCCAGGCCGCATTTCACCTCGGCGCGCACGCGCCGTGCGGCATCAAGGAAATACAGCTCACGGAACACGGCTGACTTTGGCGTGGTGCGTTCCAGTACGAAGAATTGCAGTGCAGCCGCCCAGCCCGTCTGAACCTTCTTGAGGTCCGCATAGGGCAATGGACTGTTGAACAGGGCCCACGAGGACTCGATATTGCGACCGCCAGACAGGACCAGCATGTCCACACCGGCGGCTTCCAGCGCCTTGGCCGTGACAATGGCATCATCAACCGACGCGCCCTTCTTCACCCCATCATGCAGATTGATCTTGGCGAGCACCGCCATGTCATTGCCGACTGCTAACTTCACGGCCTTGGCGACCTGCGCGGGGAAGCGAGCGCGGTTTTCGGCCGAACCGCCATACTCGTCACGTCGATGGTTCGACAGGGGCAAGATAAACTGGTTCAGCAGATAGCCGTGACCCATGTGCAGCTCCACCGCGTCGAACCCCGCCTCCCGCGCCAGCCGGGCAGCGGCAACGAATTCGCCGCGCACGGCGG
>JAEZHG010000136.1 GCA_023436945.1 Pseudomonadota bacterium
CGCCATAGGTCTTCATTTTTTACGGGCTTCTTGTCGGCCGTCTTCCAGCCGCGCGCTTTCCAACCCCTCATCCACTCGGTCACACCCTGCATCACATATTTGCTGTCGGTATGTAGATCGACGCGGCACGGGCGTTTGAGCGCCTCCAGAGCCGATATGGCTGCCAGCATTTCCATGCGGTTGTTGGTGGTGTTGGGCTCTCCACCCCACAGCTCTTTTTCATGGCCGCGCGTTTGCAGAATGGCCCCCCAGCCGCCGGGGCCGGGGTTGCCCTTGCAGGCACCGTCTGTGTGGATGATGACGTGATCGGTAAGACTCATTGGAAGATGACTACAGCGTCACTTGGCTCAGGGCCATCACTCCGCCTATATGAGCAATAACAATCTGTGTTCGGGCGCGCGCTGTGCGCGACCTGCTGAGGAGGTGATCCCATGGGCGCAATGAGCATTTGGCACTGGGCGATTGTCTTGGTGGTGGTTCTGGTTCTGTTTGGTGGCCGCGGTAAGCTGTCCAACATCATGGGCGACGCCGCTAAGGGCATTCGTGCGTTCAAGGACGGTCTGAAAGACGACGACAAGTCCAAGAGTGAGCCGGTCGGCACCATCAGCCGTGCCGAAGAAAAAGAAGACCGCTAAGCTCTCGCTGAAAGACGCTTACTTATGGGTGGTTTAGGCCCCGGTATCGGCGGTTTCGAAATCCTAGTGATCGGAATCGTGGCCCTGCTTGTCGTGGGGCCAAAAGACTTGCCGCTACTCATGCGGCGGGTGGGGCAGTTCGTTGCCAAGGCCCGCGCCATGGCCAACGAGTTTCGTGCCAGCTTTGATGACCTTGCCCGCGAATCCGAACTGGAAGAGCTGCGCAAGGAAGTGAAGGCGCTGCGTACCGGAACAGGCATGTATGCGCTGGGCGAAGAGGCGGACAACGCTTTCAAGGACATCCGCAAGGAACTTGAGGCACCGCTCGACGCACCTGCGAGAACCGGTACCGATAGCGTTCAGCCTGAGCCTGAGCCTGAGATCGTGGCCACCGGCAACGATGAGTGGCCCGATCTGGATGCGCAGGCCGCACAGGTCGAGCAACTGGCCATTGAAGAGGCTTCGGCCAAAAAGGATGCACAATGACGCATCTTGATCGCGATGAGGCCGAGATCGAGGCCTCGCGTGCGCCGTTGATGGATCACCTGATCGAACTGCGTAAGCGGTTGGTGATCTGCGTGATCGCTTTCGTGGCGGCCTTCATTCTCTGCTTTGCTTTCGCAGGGCAGCTGTATCTGTTTCTGGTGAGGCCCTATGCGGCATCGTTCGCCTTCTTCCAGGCGGTGGGTGCGCATGGCGGGGTTTCGCCGTTTGACCTGATCCTCGGTACGGCGGGCATCAAGCCTTTGCCCAATATCGATGGTGAGGCGGTGAAGCTGATCTATACGGCTCCATTGGAAATCCTCTTCACCAAGATGAAGCTGGCAGCTTTGGGCGCGGTCTTTGTCGCGTTTCCCGTGATCGCCTATCAGCTGTACCGCTTTGTGGCCCCCGGGCTCTATCGCAACGAGCGCGGCGCATTCCTGCCGTTCCTGATCGCTTCGCCGGTCATGTTCGTTCTGGGGGCGGCGCTGGTCTATTATGTGATGCTGCCGTTCGTGATGTGGTTCTCGCTGAGCCAAGGCATTTCGGGCGACGGGATCACGGCTGAACTGCTGCCAAAGGTTTCGGACTATCTTAGCCTAGTGATGGCGCTGGTTCTGGCCTTCGGCTTCTGCTTCCAGCTTCCGGTCGTCATGACGCTGATTGGTTTGGCCGGGCTGATTTCCAGCGAGACCATGGCCAAGGGGCGTCGCTATGCGATTGTAGCGGTTGTAGTGATCGCTGCGGTGGTCACGCCGCCTGATCCGATCAGCCAGCTGATGCTGGCGATCCCGATGGTGCTTCTCTACGAGATATCCATCCTGTGTGTTCGTCTGATCGAAAGACGCCGCAAACGCGAGGAAGCGAAAGCGGTCTGACCGAATTGAAAACGCCGGCCCCATTCGAGGCCGGCGTTTTTGTTTGTCCGAAGCTGGATCAGGAGGCTTAGAAAGCCCGAACCAGACCGAAGTTCACCTGCGTATAGTCATAGGTGTATCCGCTGGCGATCGGGGTATTGGAATAGGTCACGCCCCCATTGACGGACCATTCGCGTACCGGAGGGCTGACGACCTGTGCCGTGACGAAGCGGGCCTCGTTCCAGTCGTCGCCGGAAGCCTTCTGGCCACCGTAGCCACCGGCCACCAGATAGCGCCAACCGCCGTAATAGCGGCGCATCTGCACAACGGGCATCACCTCGACATAGTCCTCCGGCGAGAAATAGTCGTACTCACCCGGCTCGCTGCTGTGGAAGTAGCGGGCGCGCAGTTGCACCGATACGCCCCATTCCGGTTTCAGAACGTGGACATAGGTGGCGCGCAGATGGGTGCGGACGTTGTCGCCGGTGAAGTCCTGCAGGCCCGCTACGACTGTGACGTTGTTGCGGTCATTGATCGGCAGGTCCAGAGCGCCGCCCACAAAGGTATAGTAGATACCGTCATCGACGCCGCGCGGGGTCTCCAGCACTTCACGCTCGATGAAATACTCCTGACGGAAGCGGGCATCATTGTGGATGCTGGCCGAGCCGAGCAGGGCCTCACCATCAGTGCCTGCGTTGAATTTCCATGTCCAGTCACCGGTCTTGTCTGCGGCGCGAAGATAGACACGCTGCTGGTCGCGGCTGTGTTGGCCGACAGGGCTGAAGGTGGCGTTCTCGACGCGGATACCTAAATATTCGTCAGGACCTTTCCACTTCCAGTCCAGATTGGCACCGACCTTGAACACCTCGGTGTCGTCGGCGTCGGTGGAATAGAACATGTCGGCACCAACCGCGGCGCGCGGTGCAAAGCCTTCGACCGTGCGGTCACGGTGTTGTTCGCGCGCGACGTCCTGTGCGGTCTCTACGGTCTGGGCCAGAGCAGGGAAGCCAATCAGGGCCACGCATGAAACGGTAGCGAGGAAGGTGGCAGTCTGTACGCGGCTCATTTTGTATCCCATTTTTTAGCCATACCGACCATCTCGGCGCAGTAACCCCAAACACATACTGGCTGCATCAGCAGGCTGTAGGCGAGGGCATAGAAAAGAAAGCCGCCGAAGTTCTGGCGTACCTTCAGTCCCTCGCGATGGAACATTTTACGCTGAATGCGGAAGATGAACATGTTCCAAAGCGCAGCGAGCGGCAGAACCGCCAGCGTCAGAGGGCCTGCGATCCAGAAATAGCCGAACAGAGCCAGCACAAGTCCTGGAATGAAGATGAAGGTGTAGACCAGATCCAGCGGCAGGAAGAACAGGTTCCACCAGATGAAGATGGTGGTCAGGCGGCGTTTGAACAGCAGGTTCGGATGGGCCTTGAAGGCCTCGATAAGGCCGCGCGACCAGCGTTTACGCTGTAGCGAGAATTGTTTGATCTTGGTCGGCACATTGGTGAAAGCCAGAGCGTCTTCGGCATAGCCGATGCGGTAGCCTTTCTCGAGCAGGGACCACGAGACCACGATGTCCTCGCCCACGCACTCTGGCCAGCCGCCGACTTCTTTCAGAGCATCCTTGCGATAGAGCGAGAACGCGCCCTGAGCCACCAGCGTACCGTGATACATGGACTGCATGCGCTTCACTGCGGCGATGCCGTGGAAATAGTCCCATTCCTGCGCACGGGTCAGGAAGTTCTCGCGCGAGTTTCGCACCATCACGGCACCCGCGATTGCCACCGTATTAGGCGGATCGGCATGGTAACGCTCGATGATCTGGGTGATGCCGTCGATCTTGACCCAAGAGTCGCCATCGATGGTTGCGACCAAATCATATGTTGCCAGCTCAAGCCCACGATTCAGGACCGCTGCCTTGCCCGCATTGACGGGGTAATCCACCACTCGGAAAGTGAAGTTCTCCGGCAGGTTGAGTTGCTGAATCGTGGCGTTGGCGATTGCGACCGTTTTGTCGGTAGAGCCATCATTCAGAACGAGGACTTCAAGAGCGCCTTCATAGTCCTGACGCGCCAAGCTGGTCAGGGTGTCTTTGATCGCGGCTTCTTCGTTATAGGCGGCCACCAGAACCGTGAGGCCGGGGTAGCGGGCCATGCGTACGCGCTCGGGGCGTCGGTCGAAACCCAGCGAAGACACCAGAAAGGCGTTCATGAAACCGGGCACATAGGCGATGAAACCGATGGCGATCAGGGCAAATGCCCAGTTGGTCAGGCGCGCAAGATCTTCCAGCCAGCGCTGGGATAGCCAGACACTCAGCGAAGTCCATAGAACTGCGAGCGTGATAGCGATCACGAACTTGGTTGGGATGTTCAGATAAAGCTTGCGATGCCGTGTGCGACCGCCGTCGGGTAACTGCGGTTCGGATGGCAGCTCTTAATAGGGTCGAGAATTTTTATCTGTGTCTAATGCGACATCTATCACTGCAGCAAAGTCCGATTTTAAAGATCGCGCCTACTTAGTGATTTCCTGACGTAATGCGACACCAATGTTATGGGGCTTGCGTTGTTCAGGCGGTTTGTAACCTAAGAGGCACAGATATTGTGATGTTGTGTCGATGAGTTGTGCGTGTACGCAACTTTTGATCGAATTATAATAACATCGAAATATTGCCAGTTTTGTTAAATATCGTAACTAGAGAATGATTTAAAAAACTAAGATACGTAATCGGTGTTCAGTATCGCTCAAACCTTATTGAATATCGTTGGACCAAATACAAGAAAGGCCCCGAGCATGAAG
>JAEZHG010000140.1 GCA_023436945.1 Pseudomonadota bacterium
TGATCCGGTTAGTGGCGAGGTCTGGGGTTCGGTCATGCGCACCGGCGGCGGCTTCGGCATGAGCTGGGAACGCGATGGCACCGGCCTTTATGGCGATGTCGCCTACCGCGTCTATGCGGGGCAGGGCGTTCAGGACAACAACGCCATCGAGATGAACCTCGGCGGCTACCGTCGTCTCTATACCGGTGACCAGTTGAACGTCACCGCCGGTTTGGCGATGAACTATCAGGCATTTGACGAGAACCTGAGCTACTTTACCCTTGGCCATGGCGGCTATTTCAGCCCGCAGAGCTTCGTCAGTCTGGCATTCCCTGTGGATGTGCGCTGGCAGTCGGGTGACTGGACTATCAACGCGAACATCACGCCGGGCTATCAGACCTATCAGCAGGATATGGCTTTGCTCTATCCGCTGGATCCGACGGCTCAGGGTCAGTTGGATGCGCTGAAACTGCTGAACAACGACGTGCGTTCCTACTACGACAGCCAGAACCGCAGCGGCTTTGCCTTCTCGGGCGGGCTTGAGGTCTGGCAACGTCTCGGCACCACCTCCATCGGTGGCGAGGCGCGTATGAACACGTTCGGCAACTACGACGAGTATCGTATGGAGCTGAAGATCAAGCAGCCCTTCGGGAGCAACTATTGATCACGCCGTCTGCAGAGACCCTGATATCGGTGGCCATGCTGTCCGAGTTGCGTCAGCGCCTCGGGCGCGAGGCCGACGGTTTCGTTATGGCTGTGGGTGAGCGTATCGGCGCGGCCTGTTCGTTTGACTTCAACGGCGGGCTTGAGCCCTTTACCGTGGCGATGAACGATATCTGGGCCGAGCTTGGTTTCGGTAAGGCCGTTATGTCCCTTGAGCGCGGTGCTTTGCTAATCCGGCACCAGTTGCCGCAAGAAGGACAGGATACCTCTGTATGGAGAGACACTCTGCCATTGCTGGTGGAGGGGGTGTACCGTAGCTGGTTCCAAAACTTCAGCACGCACGGCACCTTGTCGCGTATCTCTGCATCAGGAAGCGAACTTGAGTTCATTTTTTCGGAGTGATCGCCGGCTTTTCCTCGCCATGATGGCGGCGCTCGCCGTGGCTCCGTCTGCTTGCGCTCAGGAACTCGATCGCTCGTTGTGGCAGCAGTATCGCCAGTCGTTCATCGGGGCTGACGGTCGGGTCATGGACACCGGAAACGAGGGTGTCAGCCATTCCGAAGGGCAGGGGTTTGCACTGCTGCTTGCGCTGGCTGCCAATGACCGCCCGTCCTTTGAAAGCATCTTCAACTGGACCGAGGCCAATTTGGTTCGCGGTGATAGTGGTCTCTATGCGTGGCGCTATCATCCGGCGCATACGCCGCCGGTGTCTGATCCCAACAATGCAACCGATGGCGATATTCTGATCGCCTGGGCACTGTTGATGGCGTCAGAGCGTTGGAAGATCACCGCCTATGCCGAGCGATCGCAGAGCCTGCGGGCGGCGATCCTTCGAGAAGTGGCCATAACCCACGCGGGCAAGCGCCTGTTGCTGCCGGGCCGTATCGGTTTTGCCAGTGAGGCGGGCGTGGTGGTGAACCTGTCCTATTATGTCTGGCCCGCGCTGGACGCCTTTGCCCGTCATGAGCCGATGTGGAACGACATCATCAGCGACGGTCTGGAGCTTTTGACCCGTTCGCAGTTCGGCCAGTGGCAGCTGGTGCCGGACTGGACGCTGATAAATGCTGACGGCGTGGTGACGCCTGCCACGGACAAGCCCGCGCGCTTTGGTTTTGATGCCGTTCGCGTACCGCTTTATTTGCACTGGTCCGGCCGCGCCACCGAGTTGAAGACCTTCCGCAACTATTGGCGCGAGACGGAAAAGGCATCGGGTTGGCCAGCGTGGATCGACGTGACTACGGGCGAGACGGCACCATACCCGCTGTCTGGCGGCGGTCAGGCGATTGCCAATCAGACCATTGGCCGCGACATGCAGGATAGGGCTCCGTCGACCGACTATTATTCGGAGAGCCTGAAGCTGCTGGCCAAGCTGGGTAAGAGCGCGACGTCCTAAAGGGCGCGAACTCGCGTGGTGCGTGATCGCAACTGACGGTCATGGCTGAGCCTATCCAATCTGACAGGGCTGATCTTACGGCCCGTCAAATAGGCGCAGGTCTTGCCGTCGAACAGGCCTGAATAGGCTTCGTCCAACACATTAAGTCCGCCCGTATAGGCTCCGAAAGCGGGCAGGATCAGTCGCTTCCCATCCGATACAAAACAGCGGCGGCGAAGCGATCCGCCCGCGCCAGACAGCTTGGCGCAGGGGTGAAGGTGGCCCGCGACTTCGCCATGTTGATGACCGGACTTCGGCTCGTGGCATAGTTCGAGTGCGCCCAGTCGAAGCGTTTCCAGCGTCTTGCCGCCAAAGGCTGATCCGCCATCGGGGTCGTGGTTGCCGCTGATCCAGACCAGTTCAAGCTGCTGTGTTAGGGCAATGATGGCCTCGCGATCCTGAACCGGAATGCGGCTGATCGCGCCCATATCGTGCAGGCTGTCACCCAGAAATACGAGGCGATCCGGCGCTGTCTCGCGCACCTCGTCTGTCAGTCGCTGCAAGGTCTCGCGTGTGTCATAGGGCGGCAGAAGCTGGCCGCGCATCGCATAGGCCGAACCTTTTTCGAGGTGCAGGTCCGCCACCACCAGCGTCGAATATTGCGGCAGCCACAGGGTGCCGGCAGGGCGCAATTGAACGGGCTCGCCTGCCACCGTGACAGACAGGCTCATGTCATCGCTTCTTCGATCAGAGAGGCTTCTTCGAGCATCATATCCGCTGCAGATGTCCCCGGTGCGCGTTCCTTGCCGATTTCCATCAGCAATGGCACGGCAAAGGGAGAAACCTTGGGCAGGTTATGGACATTAAGGTGACCCTTGATGCGCGCCAGCATAACCCCTAAGCGCGACACATCCAGCAGGCCCCGCGCGGCATCCTCGCGCGCACAACGCAGCAGCAGATGGTCCGGCTGGTGGCGTCTCAACACGTCATAGATCAGGTCCGAAGAGAAGGTGACCTGACGTCCGTTCTTCTCGTGACCCGGAACGCGCCGCTCGATCAGGCCCGAGATAAGCGCGCACTCCCTGAATGCGCGCTTCATCATGAAGCTTTCCTCCAGCCAGCTTTCCAGATCGTCGCCCAGCATGTCCTCTTGGAACAGGTCGTCGAAATCCAGATCGGCCATCGACTTCATCGACCAGATACAGACCGCATAGTCGTTCATCACATAGCCAATCGGCCCGACGCCTGCGCGATCCAGCCTGCGGGTCAGCAGCATCGCCAGCGTCGTGTGCGCCAGCACGCCCGCAAACGGATAACAGACCATGAAATGCCGCTTGCCGCGTTTGAAAGTCTCGACCAGTAGATCGCTCTCGGCGGGGACGGCAGAATGTTCGTCCTGTGCCTGTAGCCATTCCTGAACGTCGGCGGGCAGGCGATGCCATGCTGTCCGATCGCTGATAAGACGGCGAACGCGGCCTGCCAGATGCGATGAGATCGGGATGCGGGTGCCGCCCCAACTGGGCACGCGCGGCTCCTTGTCAGAGCTTGGTGTCACCAGCGCATTGGTGCCAACCACACCCTCGAAGCGCCAGATTTCACCCGCGAAGACAAAGCTGTCACCGATGCTCAGTTGCTCGAAATAGCTTTCCTCGGCCTCGCCAATCTTGCGGCCATTTCCACGTTTGCCGGGCAGACGGATGGTCAGGGTCTGTGCCGAGACGATGGCACCGACATTCATCCTGTGGCGGCGAACCATCTCCTCGCTCCACGGACGCCACAGGCCATCGCGGCCCTTGATCAGCCGCTTGTAGCGCTCATAGGTCCGCAGGGCGTATCCGCCGGTCGAGACGAAATCGACCACCTGTTCCCAGTCTTCCCAGCTCAAATCCTTATAGGGGGCGGCGGTGATAACCTCTTCGTACATGGCCACCAGATCGAACGGCTCGGCACAGCCGCAGCCGACGATGTGCTGGGCCAATACGTCCTTGGCTCCGGTGCGGAGCGGCTCGCCATCGTGGGCAGCTTCCATCACGGCCTCGACAGCGGCCTGACATTCCAGCATCTCGAAACGGCTGGCGGGGACAAGGATGGCGCGCGATGGCTCGTCCAGTCGGTGGTTGGCACGGCCAATCCGCTGGACCAGACGTGACGAGCCTTTGGGCGCGGCCAGTTGGATCACCAGATCGACGCTGCCCCAGTCGATACCGAGGTCGAGCGTAGAGGTGCAGACCACCGCCCTAAGACCACCCTTGGTCATCATCGCCTCGACCTTGCGTCGCTGTTCAGCGGACAGGCTGCCGTGGTGGAGGGCGATGGGCAGGTTCTCGTCGTTCAGCTTCCACAGCTCCTGGAAGGCATATTCCGCCTGCCAGCGGGTGTTGACGAAGATCAGGGCAGTCTGTGCGGTTTTGATCGTTTCATAGACCTCGGCCATGGCGTGGCGGGCGCTGTGGCCCGACCACGGCACGCGGTTTTCACTGAGCAGAATGCCCAGTTCCGGCGGCGCTCCCGCTTGGCCATAGACGATGTCGTCGCCCGTATCGGACAGCCAGCGACGGATGGCAGCGGGGTCGTTCACAGTGGCCGACAGACCCACCATACGAACCGTGGGCGCAAACTGCCTCAGCCGCGCCAAGCCGAGCGAAAGAAGGTCGCCGCGCTTTGAGCCATGGATGGCGTGGATCTCGTCGATGACCACGCATTTCAGGTCTTTGAAATATTCACGCGAACCGGGCCAGGCGCAGAACAGCGCCAACTGCTCCGGCGTGGTCAGCAGAATATCGGGCGGGGTATAGCGTTGGCGGTTGCGGCGGGCCTGTCCGGTATCGCCTGTGCGGCTTTCAACGGTGATGTTCAGCCCCATCTCGCGCACCGGCGTCAGCAGGTTGCGCTCTACATCCACCGCCAGCGCCTTCAGCGGCGAGATATAGAGGGTGTGAACCGAGGTCGGTTCATCCGCGCTTTTGCGACGCTGCGACAGTTCGATCAGGCTGGGCAGAAACCCCGCCAGCGTCTTGCCACCACCTGTGGGGGCCACCAGCAAGGCATCCTCACCCGCCAGCCCCTTTTCGACCATCGCCAACTGATGCGGACGCGCGCTCCAACCCCGACTGGCGAACCAGTCTAGGAAAGAGGGCGGCAACAACTTGTCGGCAGATGAAAGCACGTTGTTATATATGAGTGGGGGAGGAGCGGTTCGCACCTCATCAGAACGCGGCACGGTGGTTAAAGTTGAGCTGGCGTCTCAAAAGAACAGTCGGGGCAACAGGCGACTATGCTTTGGATCATTTTTATGGGGCTTGGCGTGCTGTTCATTATCGGCTTTGCCAAGATGGAGCGTAAGATCTCTGGCGAGGTCGACAGTGAGCTAAAACTCAAAGGCATACAGCGTCCAGATACCGAGCGGTATGAGCCCGAGCCAGAAATAGGCGATGAAAACTTCGCCGATGAAATCCCGTCAGAAAAGGTCAGCCTGACGATCGGGGATCAAAACCCCAAGACCCTAAAACCAGAACAGGATTTGAGGGCCATCGTGGATGGACTGGCTGTGGGGGAGTTTGTCGTCCTGTCGCGCGGCCATTTCCACTTTATGCAAGCCATCCACGAGGCTGATGGGTTCCTGATGGAACTGCGCGAAGGCCGCGACCATCTGCAGGCCGAATGGCAGCCTCGATACGGCGACCGCTCTCCCTATTTCGACAAAGATGTCGTCGCCGAAACTCTGTCGGCATACGCGGATAAGCGGCCAATGATGCCTGAAATCATCTGGGAGCCGATTGCGGGATAGGTGCTACGGGCATTCGGCTATTACGCTCTGGCGTTTGCTTCGCCGCGTCGGTACCACCAACAAAGCATCTTCACCCGTCAGCCCCTTTTCCACCATCGCCAACTGATGCGGACGCGCGCTCCACCCCCGACTGGCGAACCAGTGGGTGAAGCGGGGCGGGAGGAGGGCGGGAAGGTTTGGTCACGCGGCGATATATGGGCGTTGAGACTAGCTTGCATATTGTTGAAACGCGCCGCCATAGTTTTGCTGCTTGCGATAGGCGGGCGATTGGTGAGCGGCGAGGCTAGAATGTTCACAAGCGAAGTCAGCACTAAGCTTGGCTACTACGTTTATCGGCTAATCGATCCGACAAACGGCGAGACTTTTTATGTAGGTAAGGGAAAAGGCAACCGTGTGTTTGCCCACGCCAGCGGTGAAATCGATGAAGATGCAGTATCGGAAAAGCTGAAGCGTATTTACGAGATTAAGAACAGGCATCTCGAAGTGCAGCACGTGATCCATAGGCACGGGCTGGATCAAGCGACCGCGTTCGAGGTTGAGGCCGCGTTGATTGATGCCTATCCCTCAGCAACGAACATTGTGGCGGGCCACAGCTCGGATCGGGGGGTCGCTCACGCAGATGAGATACGACGCCGGTATGAAGCAAAACCTGCTGATATCATCCATCCGGTCGTAGAGATTAATATCAGCCGAACCATCAGCGAGAAGCCAATCTATGATGCTGTACGGCTTGCTTGGAAGATCTCGCCCGCTAAGGCATCCAAGGCTGCATATGTCTTCGCAGTGGAGCGAGGAATAGTCGTGGGTGTTTACGAAGCGGACGGCTGGTATCCTGCGCACGATACCGTTTTTGGGGCGCTTGCTTGGGAAGAAGGCTCTGGCCGACATGGTTTTGTTGGTTTCGATGCACCAATCGAGATTCGAGAACGCTACCTTCACCATTCAGTGCCGCCCAAGGCAAAAGGGGCGGCTAATCCAATCCGTTACCACAACCTCTAGCCCTTGGTATCGACTAGCATCGCCTCCAACACCCCCAACTCATCCGCCTCTCCCGCAGGCTTGTCCCAACGTATCCGGTTAATGCGGGGGAAGCGCATGGCGATGCCGGACTTGTGGCGGGTGGAGCGTTGTAGGCCTTCAAAGGCGACTTCGACCACCAGTCCGAAATCGCGCGTGGCCTTGACCGCGCGGACCGGGCCGAAGCGGTCGGTGGTGTTGTCGCGCACAAACTTGTCGAGCTGTTTCAACTC
>JAEZHG010000154.1 GCA_023436945.1 Pseudomonadota bacterium
CATGCGCATCGCCACCTGGAACGTGAACTCGGTCAACGCCCGCCTGCCTACCGTGCTGGCGTGGCTCGAAGCCGCCCAACCCGACGTCGCCTGTTTTCAGGAGATCAAATGCGTGGACGAAAAGTTCCCGCGTGAGGCCTTCGAGAGCCTTGGCTACAACGTCGAGACCCATGGCCAGAAGAGCTACAACGGCGTGGCCCTGCTGTCGAAATATCCGATGTCGGATGTGGTTCGTGGCCTGCCGGGTGACGATAGCGACGAACAGGCCCGCTATATCGAGGCCCTGATCGAAGCGCCTGTGCCTGTGCGTGTGGCCTCGATCTACCTGCCCAATGGCAATCCGATCGAGACCGAGAAGTTTCCGTATAAGCTGAACTGGATGCAGCGCCTGCATGACCATGCCAAGTCACTCCTCGCCTTCGAGGAACCGCTGGCCCTGTGCGGTGACTACAACTGCATCCTGACGCCGCAGGACGCCGCAAAGCCCGAGGAATGGGTCAATGACGCCCTGTTCCAGCCGGAAACCCGCGCAGCGTTCAACGGCTTGAAATGGCTTGGCCTTTCCGATGCCCATGAACTGGGCAAGGAACCCAAGGGCACCTACACCTTCTGGGATTATCAGGCCGGAGCGTGGCAGCGGAACAATGGTATCCGTATCGATTACGCCCTACTCTCCTCCCAGGCAGCGGACCGATTCCGTGGGATTGAAACCCACCGCGACGCTCGCGATATGGAAAAACCAAGCGACCACGTTCCGGTGGTCGTGGAGCTCGATCTGGAGGCGTAAATCATGGAAGAGACGATCAAGGTCATCCTTCCGGTCGCCCTGATCGCCGCTTTCCTGACCACGGCCTTCTTCTTCCTGACGTGGTGGATGGAATCCGAGCGGCGCCTGCGCCGGGCCATGAAGAACGCCCTTGCGGGCGAACCGGACATGCACGCCATTGCCCCGTCCGAGGGCAAGGCTGCGGGTCTGGACCTGCTGAACGAGCAACTCGCGGTGCTTTGGAACCGTGGAGCCATCGGTCTGGTGTTCGACTTTGACGAAATCGACGGCGGTGAAATCATCGTCGACGGCCATGTCGTCACGCGCGTGCGCCGCCACTATGGCCGCAAGGAACTGGATGTCATGGTGGACGATGCCGAGACGGTCATCCTGCGCCTGCTGTTCAACAGCCCCCAGTGCCCCGAGTTCGAAATCAGCCTTTGGCGCGCCACCTGGAGCACCGAGGCCTCGCCCCAAAGTGTCCATGCGCCAGCCTCCTCCGGTCCACGCCAAACCCGCTCTGCGGGTGAAGGCCTAAGACAGGGAAGACGCTGGCTGGCCCACATTGAGGCATTGGCAAAGAGCTAAAGCCTTTGCGGCGCTCCTCGCGGAACGCTAGAATCCAACCAAATATATCAACCGACACTCTAGGAGCCCGATGTGGCCCGTCTGTTCGACGCCTATATCATTGCCAACTGGACTGCCGCCGAAGGTAAGAAAACCGGTGAGCAAACTCTCTGGATCGGCGTAGCCAAGCGCGACGTGCGTTTCCGCCTCTACACCGAGACCCACAATGTCGCGACCCGCGCCGAGGGTGAAAAGCTGCTGGAAAACCTGCTGGCCGAGCACCGCAAGCGTGGTGACCGCGTTCTGGTCGGCTTTGACTTCGACTTCGGCTTCCCTGTCGGCACCGCAGAACGTCTGAAGCTCGAAGGCCGTCCGTGGGATGCCATGGGCAAGTTCCTTGCCTCCAACATCGTCGACAAGGCTGACAACACTAACAACCGCTATCAGGTGGCAGCCAAGATCAACCGCCTGATGACGGACGAGCCATGGCCGTTCTGGGGTGCGCCCGCATCGCAGGCCCAGCGCTGGCTGACGTCCACCAAGCCGCCTGAGGGTGCAGGCGCAGACATCCCCGAGTTCCGCGCCACCGAACAGGCTGCACGCCAGAACAAGCTGCCGCCCAAGAGCGTGTGGCAGATGCACGGTGCCGGTGCCATCGGCGGCCTGACGCTGGTGGGTCTGCCGATGCTGCGCCGCCTGCTGGACAAGCTGGACACCTCGGCGGCCATCTGGCCATTCGGCACGGGCTGGCGTGAACTTGGCGAGGCAGACATCGCGCCCTTGTCGGCCCTGATCGTCGAGGTCTGGCCTGCCATGTTCAAGGCCACCCGCCTGACCGACGAGAACGGCGTCAAGGAATACAAGACCCAGTCGCAGGTCCGCGCCGCCGCCGAGGCCTTTGCCATCATGGATGACGAAGGCACGCTGCAAAAAGCCTTCGCCCCGCCTGCCTCGGCCACGCCGGAATTGGTGACTCAGGTCGAAAACGAAGAAGGCTGGATCCTCGGGGTCTAAGCCCCAAAAAAGGGGCCGAAAGGCCCCTTTTCCATGTCCGGCTTAAAGCCTGACGTCCACCGCGCCGCCCGCCTCGGGCGTGTCGCCGGTGACATTGGCCTTTACGATCTCGAAGGCAAATTTCAGCAGACCGCCATCCGAGACCCAGATACGGCCATCCGCGCCATCAAAGCGCAGCAGCACCAGATGCGGGTCGTCCTTGCCATCCGGATACCAAGCCGAAAGCACAGGGTTCCAATGGCGGTCGATGACCTCCTGATTGCGCGGCGCGACCGACAGTCGGCCCTTCAGGCTGGCCCAGACCTTCTGGTCCTTGGAACCATAGTCAAAGCGCGCGTCGTTGCCGACTGTACCGACATCCTGAACCAGTTCGACATCATCGCGGCTGAAGAACCAGATCGAGGTGCTGCCCTCGTCTTGAAACGCCGTCATCGGCTGTGACAGTACGCCCGCCTCGTCCAGACCAAGCAGACCGGTGTTGCTGGACTTGATCGCTTTCCAGAAGGCTTCCTGAGCTTCGGCCGCCGTCAGTTCTTTGTCCGCCATGGTCGTCTCCTGTGAATGTTACCCATGGTAAACGGCTGCCGATGAGGCCTGTTCCGTCGCTCAGAAAGACGAAAGGCCGCGATCCCTTTCGGAAGCGCGGCCTTAAAGCCTTATTTCAAAAGCCTATTCAGCCCAGCTAGGCGAGCGCTTGTCGAGGAAGGCGCGCACGCCCTCCTGACCTTCGGCAGACACGCGGGCCTTGGCGATGCGCTTGGCCGTGTCCTCGATCAGGCGGCTGTCGATCTCGCGACCGGCCAGATCGTTCACCAGACGCTTGGCATCACCCATAGCGCCCGGCGCATTGCCGCTGAGGCTGTCGACCATCATGGAGATGAACTCGTCCAGATGCTCGCCCGGCACAACCATATCGATCAGACCAGCGTGGGCCGCATAGTCGGCGTCGAAGATATTGGCCGTCAGGAAGAGCTGGCGGGCACGACGCGCGCCGATCGCTTCGATGACATAGGGCGCGATGGTCGCAGGGATCAGGCCCAGCTTTACTTCCGAGAAGGCAAAGCGCGCATCATCCACGGCCACAGCCATGTCGCAGGCGGCCACAAGACCGGCACCGCCGCCCATGGCTGCGCCCTCAACCAGCGCCACCGTCAGAGCCGGAACATCGCGAAGCGCCTTGAGCATCTTGGCCAGGCCCATGGCATCGTTGCGGTTTTCGCTTTCCGACCATTCTGCCGCTTCACGCATCCAGTTCAGGTCAGCGCCTGCACAGAAGGTGCCGCCCGCGCCGCGAATGAAGACCACACGCACCTTGTCGGCACCGTGAAGGGTCTCGAATGCTTCATGTAGCGCGCCGATCACCTCGGCGTTAAAGGCGTTCTTCTTTTCCGGACGGTTGATGGTGATGAACACCACGCCCGACGGCAGAGCCTCGATCTGGACCAGATCGCTGGTCGCTTCGGTCGATGCGCCCGCTACCAGAGGGTGTGCGATGCTGTTGATCTCGGCAGCCTCTGCATCGGTGATGTCGAGAGCGTTAAGATCGTCTTCGTTAATCGGATCGTTGGGGCCGGTCATGAATCAGGTCCGTTAAAACTGGGTTTGCCCCATTAGACAGGATCACACCGCAAGGTGCGAATGGTTTCCCCGCCCGTATCGATGCGCATGCTGATCCCCGCCACCGGAGACAGGCGCATGGTTTGTCTCAGGGTCATGTTTCCTTCCGAGGATTCATTTTCCAGAACCACGCGGATGGTCAGATCATCCACGACCTGAACCGACTTCAAGATAGAGGTATCCTCGTAGCCGATGATTTCCTTGTCGGTGATGCGGAACTTGGTGCCGCTCTCGCCCTCGCCGCACCCATTCTCGTTGAAGTCCCAGTTACCGCGGAAGTTTTCAGGGAAGACAACTGCAACCCGTGACGGCTCGCTCGACGCGACAGCAGCAACGTCCGCATCGGCTTCGACCATGGCGTTCTCATCCGCATTCGGATGTTCCGCGCTATTGCTGGATGCTGGGCCACATGCTGTCAGCATCATCGAGGCCAGCGTCAAAAATACTGCTTTTGTAGAAACGATCTTCACACCACTGCCCCATAACACCGTAAGCTAATGATTAAAGCTTAACGCTCAAAACTGGTTGCGTAACTGAACTGATTATAGTGCTTGGACGAGGGTCAATCCTTGGCTTTGGCTGACTCCACATCATTTGAAACGCTGGAAACGGCTCTGGATGTCGCATTGGCGCGTATCCTGACCCAGAACCATGACCCGCGTGCCAGCTGGTTTGCCCTGACCGAGGGCGACCGCCTGATCTCTGTGGGAGATCCTGCCGATACCCTCTATGTCCTGCGCTCGGGCCGGCTTGGCGTTTTTGCGCCGCGTGAAGGCCAGCCACCCCACTTCGTCGGTATCGTAAAGCCCGGCACGCCCGTCGGTGAGATGGCCATGATGGCCGACACCCCGCACACAGCCAATGTGGTGGCCCTGCGCGACAGCGAGGTCATCGCCCTGCCCCGCGACGCCTTTTTCGAGATTGCCCGCCAGCATCCAGAACTGATGGCAGAGGTCGCCAAGGTGATGATCCGGCGCACCCGCCAGAAAGCAGGCAATGACGAACCGACCGTCTTCGGCTTCATCTCTGCCCGTCCCGAACCCATCTGCGGCTTTGTCGAAGCCGTCAGCCGCTCGATATCGGACCAAGGCTATCGCGTGCGCATCATCGACCGCGATGCCGTCACATCGGCCGCGGAATGGTTCACACGCATAGAGGATGCCCACGACTTCGTGCTCTATGTGGCCGAAACAGGTGATCCCGTCTGGGCCACCCTGTGCGCGCGTCAGGTGGACCGCATCTTTATCGTTGGTGATCCCCACAACGCCCCGCCACCTCAACCGGCCCAGCGTAGCGGCGACACAGAATATATACACCAACTCACAGACCTGATCCTGTTAAGCGAAGGCGCCAAGGTTAGGCCGCCCTGCCGCGACTGGCTTTTGGCCATGCGCCCAGGCCGGTGGTTCCATTGTGATCCTTCGTCCCAGCACGATGCCGCCCGCATTGGCCGCGTGATAACGGGCGCTTCGGTTGGTCTTGTTCTGTCTGGCGGTGGAGCGAGAGCCTATGCCCACATCGGCGTATTGAGGGCGCTGAAGGCCGCAAACATCCCTGTCGATTTTCTGGGCGGCTCATCGATGGGTGCGCTAATCGCAGCAGGCCCTGCGCTGGGCTGGTCGCAGGAGGAGCTAGAAGCCCGCATTCACGACGCCTTCGTGAACAGCAACCCTCTGTCCGACATAGCCCTGCCGCTGGTTGCCATGACGCGGGCAAACAAGCTCAACCGCCTTATGCACGACACCTATGGCGAGATGGCCATAGAGGACATGCCCCTGCCCTTCTTTGCCGTCTCCGCTAACCTGACAAGTGGACGCATCGAAGTGCACCGTCAGGGGCTTCTACGGCAGGCGCTGAGGGCCTCTGTCGCTATTCCGGGGGTGATCCCCCCTCTGGTGCGTGATGGACAGGTGCTGGTGGACGGCGCGGTGTTGCGCAACTTCCCCAGTGATGTCATGCGCCAGTTCAATCGTGGCCCGATGATCGGCAGCGACGTCTCCCAAACCCGGGGCGTAAATGCCGAACAGCTGGAAAACCCGCCCTCGTGGTGGCGCTGGATCATTTCAGGGGCTTGGAGACAGGGGCCGCCTATCGTTTCCATCCTGATGCGCGCCGCGACCCTTTCGACCAGCGCCGAACTGGCCGAGGCACGCGCACAGACCGATGTCCTGATCATGCCACGCCCCGATGGCATCGATATTCGTGAATGGAAAGCTTTCGAGCCCACCGTTCAAGCGGGCCAGCGCGCCGCCGAAGAGGCTCTGGCGGCCATTAAGGGCCCCGTAGAGGCTCTGCGCCGACCAAAGCCCAAACCCGTTGTCGAAGAACTGCCGAGCGTAATCCCTGCCGATTCTCCGACCGGTCTGCGGGCCGCACTCGCACGTCTGCTGCCCCAACGACGCGCACCACAACATACTGATAGCTAGTAACAAAAAGGCCGGGCTTTGGATTTAACCAAGGCCCGGCCTCTTGATCGCAACGTCACCGCAAGCGGTGAATGGTACAGCCTCTCAGGATCGAACTGAGGACCTCCGGCTCCACAAACCGGCGCTCTAACCAGCTGAGCTAAGGCTGCATCGCTGCGAGGCGCTCTCTCTACCTAGCCTCTGCGTTTGATTCAAGAGGACTTTTCATCAAACGCGATATATTTCCGCGTTCTTTTCGTTAGTTATAGCCGCGCTGGGAAATATAGGCCTGAAGTTCGGCAATACGGGTCTGGTCCGAAGGGTGCGTAGAGGCGAATTCAGGGGTCGAACCCTGACGCTGGGCGGCCATGGTCTGCCAAAGCGAGATAGATTCGCTGGCGCGATAGCCGGCACGCACCATGTAGTCCACACCGAGTCGGTCTGCTTCCAACTCATGACGACGCGAGAACGGCAGCAGGACGCCCAGTTGCGCACCAAGGCCACCATAGGCCTGAACAGCCTGGGAATAGTCCCCTGCACGGCTCTGGACCGCGCCCAGCAGCACCGAGGTCGCAGCACTGGTGCTGGTACGCTCTGCGGCGTGGCGAGCCACGACATGCCCGATTTCATGGCCAATAACAGCGGCAAGCTGGTCATCATTGCGCGACAGGCGCAGCAGGCTGGTCGTCACACCAATGTGACCCGACGGCAGCACGAAGGCATTCGGAGCTTCGTTCTCGAAGACGGCGTAGTTCCAGGTACGGTTCGTCAGGCCTGCCGCCGAAACAAGGCGGTCACCTACACTCTTCACCCGATTGTTCATCGCGCGGTCGTTGGAGACCTTCTGGGTGCGCAGCGTTTCAGCCCACGCCGCTTGCGACGACTGCATCAGGGCGCTGTCGTCCATCAGCACGAACTGGTTGCGACCGAGGCTCTCGTTATAGGCACAGGCAGCGACCGTCGCGGCCCCGGCGACAGCCACAATGGCAACCGCAACACGTCGTGCGATAGGGGTATTGGCAATTTTCTTCATTTCACACTCCGTATCGTTGCAGATCAGGCGCAATCATAACGCAGCCCTTCTCACATAGCTCCCGCATAGTCGTGAACCATTGCAAAGGCCAAGCTTGGATTACAGGCAAAGAAAAAGCGCCCCGACCGAAGCCGGAGCGCTCTAACTTTTTGGCTGTCGATCAGCCCCGACTTAGTCGAGGTTGAACGGCACGCGCACGGTGAACTTGGCGTTCACAGCAGCACCGTCAACGGTACGCGGCGAAAGCTGGCCACGTGACACGATACGAACTGCGGCAGCGCCGAAGCCCATGCCTGACGGCTCTTCCGAGACGACACGGCAACCTTCCGGGCGACCGTTCGGCGTAACGGTGCATTCCACCGTTGCCGAACCGCTAACACCACGATCCATGGCGCGTTGCGGGAAGTCACGCTCGGTCGGACGCGGAGCGCGCGACCATTGCGGATTGCTGATTACCGAAGCCTTCGGCGGAGCCGGCGGAGCCGGCGGCGGCGGAGGCGTAGGCGTGATTACCGGAGGAC
>JAEZHG010000230.1 GCA_023436945.1 Pseudomonadota bacterium
GTTAGCGCAAGCTCGGGGAAAATCGGGAGAGCAGGATGAGCGTTGTCGCCGCCTATGTTTATCGAGATGGCAAACGCATACGCGAAGCCTCGCTGACTCCCGAAGGTCTGACTCTTGAGGAGGGCGAGTTCCTCTGGATCGGCCTGTTCGAGCCGACGGCAGAAGAGTTCGAGTCTCTCGTCAACTGTTTCGGCCTGCACCCGCTGGCGGTGGATGACGCGCTGAGCGCGCACCAGCTCCCCAAGATCGAAGTCTATGGCAACGAGCTTTTCGTCGTGGCCCTGACCGCCGAGCGGCATGGCGACCACATCGAATATGGCGAGACGCACTTTTTCCTCGGCCCCAACCACATCATCACCATCCGGCATGGATCGGGCAGGGGTCATTCGCCCGTCCGACACTATCTGGAGGCGCTACCCGAACAGTTGATGCAGGGGCCGGACAGGGTACTGCACGCCCTGCTGGATTTCATCGCCGAGGGCTATATGCCCATCGTCGATGCGATCGAGGACAGTGTGCTTGAGATCGAGCAGATGGCGCTAGATCGTTTCCTGTCGCGGGCGGATACGACGCGCCTGTTCCACCTGCGCCGTCAGTTGCTGAAGTTCTACCGTCTGGCGGGTCCGATGGAGGACATGGTCTCGCGGCTGCATCTGTGGGATCTGCCGGCCATCGGCATAGAGGTGCGGCCCTATTTCCGCGACGTGGCCGACCAGCTTCGACGTGTGGCGGGGCGGACATCGGCTCTGCTGGATATCGTCTCGTCGGTGTTCGATGTCTCTAGCCTGCTGGAGCAGCAACGTCAGGGCGTTATCACCCGCAAGCTGGCCGCCTGGGCTGCGATCCTCGCCACGCCGACCGCGATAGCGGGCATCTACGGGATGAATTTCGATTATATGCCCGAACTGAAATGGAGCTTTGGCTACCCGTTGGTGCTCGCAGCTATGCTGGCGATCTGTGCGGGGCTCTACTGGATGTTCAAACGCGCCCGCTGGCTATAGCGCCCTGTAAAAAAGGCACCGCTTCCGGAGGTAAAGCGGTGCCTTTGTACGGGTACAACGCTTACTCAACTTAACCGGCCTGTGCTCCGCGCGAGGCGTAGCGGGTGTTTTGCTGTTGGCCGCGCTCATAGGCCAGACGCTGATGTGAAGACAGTTGCGACAGGGCTTCTTCACGAACATCGCTGACGCAGCTGCTGCGGCTGATACCGCGATACGGCGAGCACAGGCGTTTGGCGGCGCGGCGAACATCCGCTTCAAAGCGGGCGCTGCCAGCTTCGGTAGCGAGGTTGCTCACACCAATAGTGGTGTGGGCTTGAGCAGTCGCTGACATGGCCAGCGAGGCAGACAGGGCCAGAATAGCAATCTTGAACATAAGCGTTTCCATCGTTGGGTTTCTGAAGACTTATCGATGGTCTTTATGTTCTTTTATATTGAAAAGTCAGTGACGTTTGGCGGGCTTAATTCAGGCAAATTTATAATATTTATCCATCTATTACTTAAAATACATGAACATGACGTAATGTTATTTTACCAAATATTCGAATGGTCTTTTTGCGCTAAGGGCTTAGCGCCAGATCGCACGCTTGAGTCGACAACCGTGGATAAATCGGGCATAAGCGCCCACTTCCGGCGCAAGTGAACCTGCGTCTCCACCTGCACATCCCCCGCCTGATTGATTTCGGGAGCCACGGGACGAGGCAGGCGAGAACCCTCTGTCGACGTGTTACGTCCACAGGGGCCGTTGTCGTATGGAGCCGTGGTGACACCTCAGCCTATTCGAGGTTTTGAATGTTTGATGCTCTGAACGAGCGGCTGACTGGCGTATTCGACCGTATTACCGGTCGTGGTGCGCTGTCCGAAAAGGATGTCGAAGAGGCCCTGCGCGAAGTTCGCGTGGCCCTGCTCGAAGCCGATGTCGCCCTTCCGGTCGTCAAGGACTTCATCAGCCGCGCCAAGGAACAGGCGACGGGCGAGGAAGTCATCCGCTCGGTGAAGCCCGCCGACCAGGTCATCAAGATCGTCTATGACGGCCTCGTCGACATGCTGGGCGGCGAAGAGCCGGTTCCGCTGAACATCAACGCAGCCCCGCCTGCGGTCATCCTGATGGCCGGTCTGCAAGGCTCGGGCAAGACCACCACCTCGGCCAAACTGGCCCTGCGTCTGTCGAAGTTCGACCGCAAAAAGGTGATGATGGCGTCGCTGGACACCCGTCGTCCGGCCGCTATGGAACAGCTGGCCACGCTGGGTCAGCAGATCGAGGTCGCCACCCTGCCGATCGTGGCCGGTGAAAGCGCCGTCCAGATCACCCGCCGCGCCTTGCAATCGGCCAAGCTTCAGGGCTTCGATGTCCTGATCCTCGACACCGCGGGCCGTATCACCCTCGACGAAGGCCTGATGAACGAAGTCGCCGAAGTGGCCGACATCGCCAAGCCTGTCGAAACCATTCTCGTCGCCGACAGCCTGACCGGTCAGGATGCTGTGCGCACGGCCACGGCCTTCAACGAGCGTCTGCCGCTGACGGGTCTGATCCTGACCCGCGCCGACGGTGACGGTCGTGGCGGTGCCATGCTGTCGATGCGCGCCGTCACCGGCCTGCCGATCAAATACCTCGGTGCCGGCGAAAAGGTTGACCAACTCGACGTCTTCGACGCCCGCCGTGTCGCTGGCCGTATCCTCGGTCAGGGCGACATTGTTGCGCTGGTGGAAAAGGCCGCGTCTGATCTCGATCAGGCCAAGGCCGAGAAGATGGCCCGCAAGCTGGCCAAGGGTCAGTTCGATCTGGACGACCTTGCCGGTCAGCTGAACCAGATGAAGCGCATGGGCGGCCTTCAGGGCATCATGGGCCTTCTGCCGGGCGTGGCCAAGCTGAAGAACCAGATGGCCGACAACAATATCTCGGACAAGCTGATCGACCGTCAGCTGGCTGTCATCTCCTCGATGACCAAGGCCGAGCGCAAGAAGCCGGATATCCTCAACGCCAGCCGCAAGAAGCGTATCGCTGCCGGTGCGGGCGTCGAGGTTCAGGACATCAACCGCCTGCTGAAACAGCACCGCCAGATGTCCGACATGGTCAAGTCGCTGTCCAAGGGCGGCGGCAAGAACCTGCAGAAGATGGCCGCCATGATGGGTGGCCTTCCGGGCATGGGCGGCGGTGGTCCGGACATGGCCCGCCTCAAGGCACTGGGTGGCGGCAAGATGCCGGAACCCGATCCGCAAGAACTGAAAGCCATTCAGGACCGCCTTGCCGGTCTGGGTGGCGGACAACTGCCGGGGGGGCTTCCGGGCCTTCCGGGCTTCCCCAAGAAATAACTGATCAAGCTTTCCTAGAAAGAGACTAAAATGCTGAAGATCCGTCTGGCCCGTGGTGGCTCCAAGAAGCGTCCTTACTACCACATCGTCGTTGCTGACGCCCGCGCTCCGCGCGACGGTAAGTTCCTCGAGAAGGTCGGTTCGTACAACCCGATGCTTCCGAAGGACGGCGCTACCCCGCGCGTCTCGCTGAAGGTCGAGCGCATCAACGAGTGGCTGGTCAAGGGCGCTCAGCCGACCGACCGCGTTGCTCGCTTCCTGTCGCAAGACGAAGTTCTGGGCCAGAAGGTCAAGTGGGTCCAGGGCAACAACCCGAACAAGGGCACCCCGGGCAAGAAGGCTCAAGAGCGCGCCGCTGAACGCGCCCAGCGCGAAGCTGACCGTCTGGAAGCCGAAGCTGCTGCCAAGGCTGAAGCCGCTGCTGCTGCTGAAGCTGCTGCCGCTGCTCCGGCTGAAGAAGCACCGGCTGCTGAAGAAGCTTCGGAAGCCTAAGTCTTTCACAGGCCTGCCTGTGTTTGAAGGAAAGCAGCGTCCGCAAGGGCGCTGCTTTTCTGCTAAGAGGGGCCAAGTGCTGAGAAGGAGCCCGGTTTGAGCGGCGACAACAACTATATTCTGGTGGCCCAGATCGGTGGCGCATTCGGTGTGAAGGGCGAGGTGAAGATCACCGCCTATACCGCCGACGCCCAATCGCTGAAGGCCTATTCCCCGCTGCTGGATGCCAAGGGCAATCCGGCCCTGACCATCCTCTCGGCCCGTCCGGACAAGCACGGTCTGGTGGCGAAGGTGAAGGAACTGACGACCAAGGAAGAGGCCGACGCCGCACGTGGTCGCAAGCTCTATATCCACCGTGACCAACTGCCCGAGCCGGACGAGGACGAGTTCTACCTGACCGACCTGATCGGCCTCGAAGGCCGCGATCCGGAAGGCAAGGTTCTGGGCAAGGTAAAGTCGGTCCAGAATTTCGGTGCCGACGACATGTTGGAAATCGCCCCTGCCGAGGGTGGCCCGACATGGTATCTGCCGTTCACCAAGGCGGCTGTGCCGGAGATCCACACCAAGGATGGCTGGCTGCTGGTCGTGAAACCGACCGAGGTCAGCGAGCGCGACGAGGACTGATCCTCTGGGCCGGACATGAAAAAGGGGACGCACCCGATGGATGCGTCCCCTTTCTCGTATCCGGTGTCGGCTTATGCCTCTTCGACAGGCGCGTCCGGCACATATTTCTTGATCGACTCGATGGCGCGCTTGGCACCCGACTTGTCCGAGTAGCCCTCGGTCGAGAAGATGATCTCGGAGTTGTATTTGAAACGCACGCGGAACTCGCCGGCCTTGTCCTGATAGACTTCGAACTTGTGAGCCATTTTCGCCTCTGGTGTCTGGGCCGCCTGTCGGCCAGCGGCAAAGCTGCCACGGAGCGATGTTCTGCGAAAGAGACCAGAGTGTAAAACCGCGTCAGTCGGTGATCACGCCTTGGTGTGCAGCCATCGACGCGCGGCAAGGGCGCTAAAGCCCACCACCAGCCCCCAGAAGGCCGATCCGATACCGAACAGGGTCAAACCCGATGCGGTGGCCGCAAAGCTGAGTATGGCCGCTTCGCGGGTGTCGGTATCGCCCATCATACTGCTGATGGCTCCGGTCAGGGGCGCGATCAGGGCGAGACCGGTGATAATGGCCAATGCCTGTGTCGGCATGGCGATGAACAACCCTGCCAGAGGGGCGGCAAAGGCGGCCACCACCAGATAATAGAGCCCGTAGATTACCCCGACCTTCCATCTTTGGGCGGCATCGGGATGGGCATCCGGCTCTGTGCAGATGGCGGCGGTAATGGCGGCCAGATTGACCCCGTGCGCGCCGAACGGAGCTAGAAGTGTCGTGGTCATACCGGTCCAGAAAATCAGCTTGGACGCAGGCGGACTGTAACCCGCTGCATTCAGTACCACGAGGCCGGGCAGATTCTGCGACGCCAGAGTGACCAGATAGAGCGGCACGGCTAGACTGATCGCGGCGCGCCAGTCAAATACAGGCACTGTGGAGCTGAGCACCCCGAACAACCCCGTGCCTTGCGCTACGCCAAGCTGCTGGCGAAGGGCCAGAACGGCTAGCGCACAGACCAGCACAACCGGTAGCGCCCAGACCGGATAGAGCCGTCTGACCACAAGGAATACGGCCAGCAGACCGACCCCCATCCAGACATCGCCACCCAGCGCCACAAACAACTTCATACAGAAGGGCAGCAGCACGCCTGCCAGCATGGCCGAGGCGACGGCGGGCGGTATCCTCTGCGCCAAACGGCCTAACGCCGGAACAAGCCCCGTCAGAACCATCAGCAGGCCTGACAAGACAAAGGCGCCGACAGCGCTTGCCCAACCCAGTCCGAACACCGAGGCCGCCAATAGCGCCGCTCCGGGTGTAGACCACGCCAGCACGACCGGAATCCTCAAGCGCCAGCTCAGTATGGTTCCGGTCACACCGATGCCGAGGCAAAGCGCGGTGATCATAGAGATGATCTGCGCAGGCCCAGCCCCCATGGCCTGACCCGCCTGCACGACCAACGCCACCGTGCCGCCAAAACCGATAACGGTGGCGACAAGCGCAGCCGAGAATCTGGCAGGCGGAGGCAGGGTGGCGCGCATGGTTTGACGCTCGACGGGCAAATAAAAAGGGGAAGCGAACGGGCCGCTTCCCCTTGATAGGATGAAGAAGTCTTAGACTTCCAGGTCGTCCGGCAGGCCCACAGCGTGGAAGCCCGCATCGACGTGAACCACTTCACCGGTGGTCGAACGACCCAGATCCGAGGTCAGCCACAGGGCGGCGCCAGCGACGCCTTCCATCGAGGTCTCTTCCTTGATCAGCGAGAACTGTGCCGACTTGGAGTGCAGACCACGACCGCCCGAGATGCCGGCCAGCGACAGGGTGCGCATGGCACCGGCCGAGATGGCGTTGACGCGGATGTTTTTCGGGCCGAGGTCGCGGGCGATGTAACGGGTGGCGGCTTCAAGGCCGGCCTTGGCAACGCCCATGGTGTTGTAGTTCGGGATCACGCGTTCCGAGCCGAGGTAGGTCAGGGTGATCATCGAGCCACCGTTCGGCATCAGCTCAGCCGAGCGACGGGCCACGTCCACAAAGCTGTAAACCGAGATGTTCATGGCCAACAGGAAGCTGTCGCGGGTAGTGTTGTCCACGAACGAGCCCTGCAGTTCGTTTTTGTTGGCGAAGGCCACCGAGTGAACCACGAAGTCGATCTCGCCGAAGGTTTCCTTCAGCGCGGCAAAGGCAGCGTCCATCGAGGCGTCGTCCGAGACGTCGCACGGGATGATGGCCTTGGCACCGACGCTTTCGGCCAGCGGACGCACGCGGCGCTCCAGGCTTTCACCCAGATAGGTGAAGGCCAGTTCCGCACCCTGAGCCGCCAGTTGGGAAGCGATGCCCCAGGCGATCGAGTTGGAGTTGGCAACGCCCATGATCAGGCCCTTCTTGCCCTTCATCAGCTCGCCCTTAGGCATATCCCAGCCGTCAGCCATGGTGTGTCTCCTAGAAACCTAAATCTGTTGTCCGTCTTTTGGACGCACCCGCACGGACTGACAAGACGCAGGGTCAAGATAGCAGGGGCTGGCTTTGCCAATCTGCGGCACTAGATTGAAACCATGAGCTTCGATCAGACGACCGAACCACCCCTCGCCGGACCCGTTTTCTGGGACCGCCGCGAACTGGACCAGCTTTTACGGGTCTATGGCCGCATGGTCGCGCAGGGCGAATGGCGCGACTATTCGATGGCGGGGCTAAAGGACGTGGCCGAGTTTGCCGTCTTTCGCCGCCATGGCGATGCCCCTGCCTATCGCATCGAGAAACGCCCGTCCTTGCGCCTGAAACAGGGGCAGTATGCGGTGATGGGCGAGGGCGGCGTGGTGCTGAAGCGCGGGCGCGAACTGGCACAGGTGCTCAAGGTCTTCGACAGCCGCAAATTCACGGTGGTGGAATAGAAAAAGGCCCCGCTGTATCCAGCGAGGCCCTTTCCAGGAAATCAGGCTTCAGCCCTTATTCCTATTCGCGCTGGCCCATGAAGGCGAGCAGGAACTGGAACAGGTTGATGAAGTTGATGAACAGGCTCAGGGCGCCATAGCCCGTGGCCACGCCCAGAGCTTGCTGGTCGCCGCCCAGAGCGTAGTAGGTCATCTTCAGACGCTGGGTGTCATAGGCGATCAGGCCAGCGAAGATCAGAACGCCTGCACCCGAGATGATGTAGTACAGCGGACCCGATTGCAGGAAGATGTTCACGATCGAGGCGATCACCAGACCGATCACACCCATGATCAGGAAGGTGCCGAAGCCCGACATGTCCTTCTTGGTGGTGTAGCCGAACAGGCTCAGACCACCGAAGGCGGCTGCGGTGACGAAGAAGGTCGAGGCCAGCGAACCGCCCGTGTAGCGCAGGAACAGAACACCCAGACCGGCACCGATGGTCGCAACCACGGCCCAGTAGAGGATGTTCACGCCGCGCGCGGTCGGGTTCTTCATGAAGAACATCGAACCGAACAGCATCACGATCGGCGAGAACTGGATGATCATGCCCAGCAGGGTCATGCCGATGCGGCCGTCTTCGGCACGGAAGAACAGCAGTTGTTGCACGGCCGGAACGTTGCCGGTGATGTAGGCCAGAACACCTGCAACAGCCAGACCGATGGCCAGCTTGTTGTAGACGCCCAGCATGAAGCTGCGCAGACCGGCGTCGACGGACATGTCCGCCGACTGCGGAAGCGGGCGCGCATAGCCGTTGTTGAAGTCGCTCATCGCGAAACTAATCTCCCAAATGGCCGGAGTATGCCGACCTTGAGTGAAATATCGGGTCGGACTGGCTCCTATGCAAGAAAAACCCGTCTTTAAGTCTGTCGTTCCAGCCGCTACCAACGGTCGCATGGTCAGATTATTTACCGCGCTCCACGTCCCCGAACACATCGCCGAGACGCTTCAGCGACGTCAGACCGGACTGCCGGGTGCCAAATGGCGCCCGCTGGAACAACTGCACATCACGCTCGCCTTCTATGGAGACGCCAATGAACGTCAGGCCGATGATCTGGCCAGCGAACTGGTGCGTGCCGAGGGGCGCGGTGCCATCGAGCTTGAGCTGAATGGCGTCGGTGCCTTTGGCGACAATCACCGCAGCCACACCATCTGGGCGGGGGTAAAGGCTTCAGAGCCGCTGAACCAGCTTGCCGCCCGCTGTAAAGCGGCCGGAGATCGCGCTGGCCTTCCGCCCGAGCGCCGCGAGTATCGCCCGCACGTCACCATGGCCTATCTGAAACCGCACGTGGATCCGGACCGTGTGGGGGCTTGGATTACAAACCACAATATGCTCGCCTCGCCGCCGATCCGGTTTGACCGCTTTGGCCTCTATTCCAGCGTCCTGACCGAACACGGCAGCATCTATACGTTGGAGCGGGAGTATTATCTGTGACGGACTGGCCCCAAAGCGCATGGGCGGGCACGACTGAAACCCGCGTAGGCCCGACGCTGGAGACCGAGCGTCTGGTCCTTCGCCCGCCGACGCTGGAGGACTTCCCCCGCTGGTGCGAGCTTCTGGCCGATGAGGAGGCCAGCAAATTTATCGGCGGCACCCAGTCAAAACATCAGGTCTGGCGCACCATGGCGACGGTGGTTGGCATGTGGGCCTTGCATGGCGAGGGCATGTTCTCGGTGCTCGACAAGCAAACCGGCCTTTGGCTTGGCCGTATCGGCCCGCTGCATCCCTATGAATGGCCGGGCAGGGAAGTGGGCTGGAGCCTGCACCCCGATGCCCACGGCAAGGGCTATGCGATGGAAGCGGCCATCGCCACCATGGACTATGCCTTTGACGTGCTGGGCTGGAGCGATGTGATCCACTGCATCGATCCTCTCAACACGCCTTCCGAAAAGGTCGCAGAGAAGCTCGGCTCCTATAATCAGGGACCAAAGCCGCTGCCTGAACCGTTCAACCATTTGACCTGCAATGTCTGGGGCCAGACCAAAGCCGAGTGGCAGATCAACCGCGCCCGCCTTGCGGCCAGAACGTAAGAAGAACATAATATCGGCATGGCCATTGCCTCTGCCGATATCGAACTCGTCTTCAGCCGCCCTGAAACCACCCATGCGGTGACGCGCGGTGCTGCGCGCCTTCTGGCCGATATGGGCTATGCGCCGCTGATGGAAGTCCGCCTACCCAATGGCCGCAGGGCCGATGTGCTGGCGCTTGGCAAGAAGGGCGACATCATCATTGTCGAGGTAAAGTCGGGCATCGACGACTACCGCGTCGATCGCAAATGGCACGAATATGCGCCCTATTGCGATGCCTTCTACTTCGCCGTCTCGCCAGAGTTTCCAGACGGCATCCTGCCAGACGAACCGGGCCTGATCTATGCCGACCAGTTCGGTGGTGCCGTTATCCGCGAGGCTGCGCCCGAACCTCTGGCCGCTGCCCGTCGCAAGGCCATGCTCATCGCATTTGGAAGGCTTAGCGCCTTTCGCATGGCACGCACGGAAGTCTAGGCTTTAGCCCTCAAGCAGCGAGCGTCCGCGACGCGAGCGTTAGGGCTTCAAGCCTTGTTTGGGGCCGATGGCCCGACCAAGCGTGAGCGGG
>JAEZHG010000275.1 GCA_023436945.1 Pseudomonadota bacterium
GTTGCCGCCGAACACCAGATGGGTGTGGCAGTCGATCAGGCCGGGCGTGACCCAGCGGCCATCGAGCCTGTCAGTTCGTGCAGCCCTATGCTCCGGCAGATCGGCACGTGCGCCAACCCAGAGAAAACGCCCATCTTTAATCAGGGCCGCTCCATCCTCGATAGCGCCATAGGCGGCAGCACCCTCGACCATCGTGGCCAGCTTGCAGTCAGTGATCAGAAGGTCCGCTTCCATCATCGTGCAGCCACTCCGCTCAGGATTTCACAGAACCACCGCCCCGCCGTTAAGGAGCCGAGATCACCTACCTCCAGCGACGGATCATATTCCGTCAGGTCCACAGCGCGGACCTTGTGATGTGCACCAATCACGCGGGCAGCATCAAAGAAGTCGTGAACCGACACTCCACCCGCCCGTGCGCCAGGGCTGGCAGGCCATTGGCTGCGATCTATCACGTCGATGTCGAAATCGACGTAGATGGCCTCGCACAGCGCAGACAGGCGATCGAGTTCTTCAGCAACCACCACCGCCAAGCCGCGGTCGCGGCATTCGCGAGCCATGCGCACACTGATGCCTGCCGCCTTGGCCTTTTCATGGGCACGGCGGGTATTGGCAAAGGGTGCCAAGCCGACCTGACTGATGCGGTGACCCTCCATACCGTCATCCAGAAGCGCCTGAATGGGATTGCCGTTCGTTAGCCCCTGATCGGTGTCGCGCAGATCAAAATGGGCATCGAGCGTGAGCACGCCTACGCGGTCCAGTCCCAAGCCATGGACACCCGCACGGGTTATCGCATTATTGCCGCCTACAAGGATGGACATCACCCTATGGCTTTGCGCTTTCACAGCATCGCGCACAGGCTCAAAGGCATCGGCAGGCGATACCGCTTTTAGAGCCACATCCCCCGCATCATGAACGCACACTTCAAGCTCGAACCCTGTCTCGACATCATAGGTCGAGAAGCGCGGCAGAACGGCCCGCAGTGCCTTTGGTCCAAGATCGCAGCGCCCCGGTGTCAGCGACCTCTCGTTCAGCGGCGCGCCGATAAGGGCCACAGGCGCATCAGGATGGTTTCCCACCAGATGGGCCACAGACCGCCAACCCAAACCCTCGGACTGTTCACTCATGGTGGTCATCCTTTCGTCGGCGAAAAGCGCGCGACCAGATCATAGGCCGAGCCAGGGAAAATCTGTGTGGCGCGGGTGACGCCCTGCCCGTCGCGCCACGTCCGGCGCTCGAGCTTCAGACAAGCCGTGCCGTCCGCCAGCCCCAGATGATTGGCCGTAACGGTATCTGCGGCAACCGCCGATATTCTGTGCTCGGCTTCAGTCCACGGCATGTTCTCGACAAGCCATTTGCCGGGGGCAGTGACTGCGAAATCCACGCTTTGGGCCTGCGGCACAACATCAAGTGAAATCAGGCGCGTCTCGAAAACAAAAGGTATGCCGTCGGCCAGATGAAGGGTTTCCAGCCGCAACAGACTAGCGCCCATACCGTCGCCAGATTCACCCGCCACTTCGCCGCGCTCTAACAGTCGATGGCTATAGGCTAGCCCCCTGCCCTCGACCTCTGACTGGATGTCGGGAATGGACAGCAATGCCGATGAATGTACGGGCGGATGCGCCACCACCGTGCCCGCCTTGCGCCGCCGGACCACCAGCGAACGCGCCGCCAGATCGGCAATCGCCCGCGACACCGTCATCCGCGCACAGCCGTATTCGGTCATCAACGCAGCCTCGGTCGGGATTCGGAAACCCGGCCCCCATTCTCCCGAGGCGATGCGGCGCTCGATATCGCCCGCGATCCGTCTGTGCAGCGGTTCCTGATCCATAGGCGAACACTGCATCGCTGTCATTTTAATGTCTAGACATAATGAGCAAGCCGTGCAGAACTTCACTCGAATATCAGCGATGCTCCACGGAGGCCTTCCATGGCGACCACCAACACCCGCATCATCCGCAGCCCGCGCGGCCCTGAGAAAACGGCCAAGACATGGGCTGCCGAGGCCGCGATGCGCATGCTGATGAACAACCTCGATCCGGACGTGGCCGAGCGTCCTGAGGACCTCGTCGTCTATGGCGGCATCGGCAAGGCGGCCCGCAACTGGCAGGCCTTTGACACCATCGTCGAGCAGCTCCAGCGCCTCGAAGAAGACGAGACCCTGCTGGTCCAGTCAGGCAAGCCTGTCGGCGTTTTCCGTACCCATACGGATGCGCCACGCGTGCTGATCGCCAACTCCAACCTCGTGCCCAAATGGGCGACGTGGGACCACTTCAACGAACTCGATAAGAAGGGTCTGGCTATGTATGGCCAGATGACCGCCGGATCGTGGATCTACATCGGCACCCAGGGCATCGTTCAGGGGACCTATGAGACCTTCATGGAGGCGGGTCGCCAGCATTATGGCGGCGACTGGTCGGGCAAATGGATCCTGACCGCCGGCCTTGGCGGCATGGGCGGCGCACAGCCGCTGGCCGCGACCATGGCGGGCGCGTCCTGTATCGCCGTGGAGTGCCAGCGCAGCCGTATCGAGTTCCGCATCCGCACCCGCTATCTGGACGTCATGGCCGAAACGCTGGACGAGGCAATGGCCCTGCTGGAACAGTCACTGAAAGACGGTAAACCGACCTCCATCGGCCTTTTGGGCAATGCCGCCGACATCCTGCCGGAAATGGTCAAACGCGGCATCCGCCCCGATCTGGTGACCGACCAGACCAGCGCCCACGATCCGGTCAACGGCTATCTGCCCTCGGGCTGGACCGTCGCCGAGTGGGAAGAAAAGCGCGTCACCACCCCCGCCGAGGTCGAGGCCGCATCGCGCCCCTCCATGGCCAAACACCTTCAGGCCATGCTCGACTTCCAGAAGATGGGCATCCCCGTCACCGACTATGGCAACAACATCCGTCAGGTCGCCTTTGACGAGGGCGTGAAGAACGCCTTCGACTTCCCCGGCTTTGTGCCCGCCTATATCCGCCCGCTGTTCTGTCGCGGCATTGGCCCGTTCCGCTGGGCCGCCCTGTCGGGTGATCCGGAGGACATCCGCAAGACGGACGAGGCGATGAAAAAGCTGTTCCCCGACAATGCGGGACTGCATCGCTGGCTGGACATGGCGGGCGAACGCATCGCCTTCCAAGGGCTTCCGGCACGTATTTGCTGGATCGGTCTGGGCGACCGCCACCGTGCGGGGCTGATGTTCAATGAGATGGTGAAATCGGGCGAACTGTCGGCCCCAATCGTCATTGGCCGCGATCATCTGGATTCCGGCTCCGTCGCCAGCCCCAACCGCGAGACCGAGGCCATGCAGGACGGCTCCGACGCCGTATCCGACTGGCCGCTGCTGAACGCCCTGTTGAACACGGCGTCTGGCGCTTCATGGGTGTCGCTGCACCACGGCGGCGGGGTCGGCATGGGCTATTCCCAGCACTCGGGCGTGGTCATCGTGGCCGACGGCACCGACGAGGCCGCCAAGCGTCTGGAGCGCGTTTTGTGGAACGATCCGGCCACGGGCGTCATGCGCCACGCCGATGCCGGATACGACATCGCTAAAGACGCCGCGCGCGAGCATGGCCTGAACCTGCCCTCGCTGTAACGCCAATCAGTCGCGCGCCCTGAAACTACTAACCTTCAGGGCGCGTTAGCTCTGCATGACCCAATCGGCCAGTCGTGCATTCTCCAGCCTGCTGCACCCCACGCCGGAAGGTCTGTGGTGTCCGCAAGGCCAGTTCTACATCGACCCTCCGCGCCCTGTGGACCGCGCCGTGATTACGCACGGCCATGCCGACCATGCGCGTTGGGGCCACAAAAACGTTCTCGCCACGCCGGAGACACTGGCCATCATGGCCGTGCGCTATGGAGCCGATTTCGCCCAAAGCACCCTGAGCCTCGAATATGGCGAGCGGGTGAATGTGGACGGGGTCGAGGTGTCGCTGGCCCCTGCGGGTCATGTTCTCGGCTCGGCTCAGGCAACTATCCGCGCCAATGGCATGACCATCACTGCCTCTGGCGATTATAAACGCCGCCGAGACCCGACATGCGCAGGGTTCGAACCTGTGCCCAGCGACGTGTTCATCACCGAGGCGACCTTTGGCCTGCCCGTCTTCCGCCACCCGCCCGACAGCCACGAAATCGGCAAGCTGCTGCATTCCCTACAGCAGTTCCCAGAGCGTGCGCATCTGGTGGGAGCCTATGCTTTGGGCAAGGCCCAGCGGGTGATGAAGCTCCTGCGCGAAGCAGGCTATGACGAGACGATCTATGTCCACGGCGCGCTGGAAAAACTGAACCGCCTCTACGAGAGTTTCGGCGTTGATCTGGGACCGTGGCAGACGGTTTCGGGGGTAAAGGCCGACTTTGCCGGCAAGATCATCATCGCCCCGCCATCGGCCATCGCCGACCGCTGGAGCCGCCGTTTCCCCGATCCGGTCGCGGCTTTTGCCTCTGGCTGGATGAGTGTTCGGGCGCGGGCGCGTCAGAGGGGTGTGGAACTGCCCATCATCCTGTCCGACCACGCAGACTGGGATGAACTGACCAACACCCTGACCGAAATAAACCCTACCGAGGTCTGGATCACCCATGGCCGCGACGATGCCCTGTCGCGTTGGGCACAGATTAACGGCATGACGGCGCGGGCGCTGCACCTTGTCGGCTATGAAGACGAGGACGGCGAAGGATGAAGGCCTTTGCCGAACTTCTGGACCGTCTGTCGCTGACGGCGTCGAGGAACGCCAAGCTGAGGTTGATCAAGGATCATCTGGCCACTGTGCCGGACCCTGATCGCGGCTGGGCATTGGCCGCGTTAACGGGCGGCCTGACGTTCAAAGAGGCCAAGTCAAATACCATTCGCAAGGTGGTTGAGGAGCGCGTCGATGCCGAGTTGTTCCGCCTGTCCTATGACTATGTCGGAGACCTAGCCGAGACGGTGGCCCTGATCTGGCCCACGCGGCACGGGGCCAACCGCGAGCCGGAAGTCTCCGCAGTCATCGAGGCGCTGAACACAGCAAAGCGCGGCGAGGTGCAGGGGCTGATCGAAAACTGGCTGGATGCGCTGGATTCTGAGGGGCGCTGGGCGCTGCTGAAGCTGGTGACAGGCAGTTTGCGCGTCGGCGTGTCGGCGCGGTTGGCATGGCAGGCGGCGGCCGATTACGGCGGCGTGGACGTGTCCGATATCCAAGAGGTCTGGCACGGGCAGACCGCGCCCTATACCGATCTGCTGGCGTGGCTGGACGGCAAGGGCGAGCGTCCGCAAGTCGAGGCCCATGGCCGTTTCCGCCCCGTCATGCTGGCCCATCCGATCGACGAGGCGACCGAGATGCCGCGCCTGCCCCCCGCCGACTTCGTGGCCGAATGGAAATGGGACGGCATCCGCGTTCAGGCCGTGAGCGAGGGCGGCATCAAACGCCTCTATTCCCGCACTGGCGAGGATATCGGCCACGCCTTCCCCGATGTAATCGAGGCGATGGATTTCGAGGGCGTTCTGGACGGCGAACTGATCGTCACCCGCGACGGTGTGATGGGCAGTTTTTCGGACCTGCAACAGAGGCTGAACCGCAAGAGCGTCGATGCTAAACGCATGGCGGCGTTTCCGGCGGGCATACGGGCCTATGACCTTCTGGCCGAAGGGGATGAGGACACCCGCGCCCTGCCCTTTTCCGAGCGACGCGAACGGCTGGAAGCCTTCATAGCCGCCCTCGCGTCACCGCGCATCGACATCTCGCCGCTGGTCGATATCGAAAGCTGGGAGGCGCTGGCAGACCTTCGCGCCAATCCGCCCGAGGGGGATGCGCGACTGGCCGAGGGCTTCATGCTGAAACGCCGCGACAGCGTCTATGAGGCGGGCCGCCCCAAGGGGCCGTGGTTCAAGTGGAAACGCGACCCCATGCTGGTCGATGCAGTGCTGATGTACGCCCAGCGCGGGCATGGCAAACGCTCCAGCTTCTATTCAGATTTCACCTTCGGGGTCTGGACCACGGATGATGCGTGGCAATACGTCCTCACCCCCGTCGGCAAGGCCTATTTCGGCTTTACGGATGAAGAGTTGAAACAGCTCGACAAGTTCGTGCGCGATAACACCACCGACCGCTTCGGCCCCGTCCGCGCGGTTAAAGCCACGCGCGAGTTCGGTCTGGTGGTCGAAGTCGCCTTCGAGGGCCTGCAA
>JAEZHG010000310.1 GCA_023436945.1 Pseudomonadota bacterium
GTCTCCTATCCGCTCTATCGCCCGTTCGGCACTGACGGCAGCGTCATTCTTGAGCCGATGGCGCAACTATCCATCTCCAATGATGCCGATCTGGACCGCCTGATTCCGGTCGAGGACAGCCAAACGCTGGAACTGGACCACGTGTCCCTGTTCCGGATGGACCGTTTCCCGGGCTTTGACCTGCTGGAAGGTGGCGTGCGCTTCACTGCCGGTGCCCGCGCGACCTTCAACTGGGACGGCGAACGCTCGGCCAGCCTGTTTGTGGGTCGCAGCATGCGCGCCAATGAGGAACAGGCCTTCCTGATCCCTGTGCCGGACAACCCCGGCCAGCTTTACGACCCGTCCGGTCTGGCCAGCAAAACCTCTGACTGGGTGGTGCAGGCCACCTTTGATCCGTCGGACCGTATCCGTGGCTGGTTCCACGCCGTGGTCGACGATGAGGGTAATATGCGCCGCGCAGAAGCCACCGTTAGCGGTGACTGGGGTCGCCGCAATGCCGGTGCGCTCAGCTACATCGTTGACCGCTCGAACCCGCTGGCGGGCCCGCTGAACCGGAACTACGAGTTCCTTCAGGTTTCGGGCCAGCAGATGATCCACGGCAACTGGGGCGTGGCCGCCCGCGGTATCGCCGACCTCGAACAGGACATCATCACCCGCTCGGAAGTGGGTCTGCTTTATGATGATGATTGCTTCCGACTGGAGCTTGGCTGGCGTCGCGATAACACCCGCGTTCGCCCGACCGGACCGTCGGAAGGTGTCTATATCCGTCTAAACCTCGCCACTTTCGGCGGGACAGGATATGATCGCAGTGAATTACGGTAAGGATGTCGCATGACAGGCGTTCATGCGATACGTCCATTTGTGGCCGAAATCTTCGGGTTTCTGTCACTGACCGCTTTAGGGAATCAGGACTGACGATGGGTTTCAAGCGTTTCACTACCGGTGCAGCAGTCGCTGCCCTGCTGGCCGCAGCCACCATGGGCCAAGCCCTTGCCCAGTCTGCATCGGGACAGCCCGCCCAGCCTCAGGCTGCCGGCACGCTGAACCCCGCAGCGGAGGCCGCACCGGCAGCCCGTGCCGCGGCCCAGCCCCAGTTCCAGATGGCCGATGGCGTGGTCGCCTCGGTCAACGACCGAATCATCACCGGTTTCGATCTGCGCCAGCGCATCCTCATGACGATTGCCATGACGCAGGTTCAGCCGACGCCTGAAACCTTCCCTGCCCTGCAGCAACAGGCTCTGAACGATCTGATCGACGAGCGTCTGCAAGCTCAGGAACTCGCCAAGTTCGAGCAACTGAAGATTTCAGACGAGGAAGTGGATCGCGAAATCGCATCCATGGCCCGTGAAGTCGGCGTTTCTCCGGCAGACTATCTTCGCTTCATCACCGAAGGCGGCATCCAGCTCCAGACCTTCCGTGAAAGCATTCGCACGCGCCTGGGTTGGTCCGACCTGACGGTGGGCCGCTTCCGTGATCGCGCCAAGGTCAGCCGCTCGCAGGTTGATCAAGTCATGCGCCAGATGACGGAATCGGCCACCAAGCCCCAGTATCTGATCGGCGAGATCTATATCGATGCAGCCCGCGTGGGCGGCATGCAAGAAGCCATGAACGGTGCGCGCCAACTGGTGCAGCAGATGGTTCAGGGCGCGCCCTTCCAAGCCGTAGCCCGCCAGTTCTCGTCCGCCCCGTCGGCGGCCCGTAACGGCGATGCGGGCTGGCTGGTCCAAGGCACCGTCCAGCCTGCCCTTCAGGCGGCTTTGGACGTGATGGAAGTCGGCCAGCTGTCGAACCCGATCCCTGTCGAGGGCGGTGTTTACATCATCTATATGCGTGACAAACGCGCAGGTGCGGCCACCAGCCTCGTTTCGATGAAGCAGGTCATGGTCGAGCTGCCGGAAACCGCAACCGAGGCCCAGATCACCGAGGCCACCCAGCGTCTGAACGCCATCCGTGCTCAGCTGACCTGCGACAACATCCTGACCCGCGCACGCTCCGAACAGGGCCTGCTGGGTGCAGATCTTGGCGAGGCCGATGTTTCGGACCTGCTGCCGCAGTTCCAGCAAGTGGCACGCTCGGCCCAGATCGGCACCATTTCGGACGTGGTCCGCTCGCCGCTCGGCCTGCACCTGCTGGCCGTCTGCGACCGCCGCCTCGGTGGCCCTGAGGCCCCGTCCCGCCAGCAGATCGAAAACCGTCTGCAAGGTCAGAACTTCGCCATGCTGGGCCGTCGCTACCTGCGCGACCTGCGTGAAGACGCTCTGATCGAAATCAAGCAATGATGGACGAACCAATGACGGGGGTCCGCTCAACCGGCCCCCTCATTGTCAGTATGGGCGACCCTGCCGGTGTTGGCCCCGAAGTTATCGCACGCGGCTGGGACGTTCTGCGCAAGGAACGCCAGTCGGTGCTGAAACCCGGCCCGCTTCCGTTTGTGGTTCTCGGCGACGCCGTCACCCTGTCGCGTCAGGGCTATCCTGTCGAGGCCGTCTATGGCCCGCAGGACGCGTTTCAGGTCTTTGGCCGCGCCATTCCTGTCATCGACCTTCCGACCCCCGCCCCCGTTGTCGCTGGCCAGCCTGATCCGGCCAATGCTGGCGCAGTAGCCGACTGGATCGAACGCGGCGTGGACATGATACTGTCGGGTGAAGGCTCGGGACTGGTAACCGCCCCCATCGCCAAGGCCCCCATGTATGCGGCGGGCTTCCGCTTCCCCGGCCATACCGAGTTTATCGCCGAACTGACCGCCGACATGCCGTTCAATGGCACGCGCGGTCCGGTGATGATGCTGACAGCACAGAACCTTCGCGCCTGTCTGGTGACGATCCATGTGCCGATCGACCAGCTTCCCGAACTTCTGACCGCAGATCGCGTTCTGCGTGTGGCCCGCGTGGTGAATGAGTCGATGAAACGCGACTTCGGCATCGCCAAGCCGCGCCTCGCCATGGCGGCCCTGAACCCCCATGCGGGCGAAGGTGGCTCTATCGGGCTGCAGGAAATCGAAATGCTACGCCCTGCGGCGGCGCAACTGCGTGGCGAGGGCATCGATATTTCCGATCCGCTACCCGCCGACACTCTGTTCCACGAAGAGGCCCGTGCGCGGTATGACGCCCACATCTGCCTCTACCACGATCAAGCGCTTATCCCTGTGAAAACGCTCGACTTCTGGGGCGGCGTCAATGCCACTCTGGGCCTGCCGATCGTCCGCACCTCGCCCGATCACGGCACAGGGTTCGATATCGCCGGTAAGGGAATAGCCCGCGCCGACAGCTTTATTGCTGCGGTAAAACTGGCATCAGAGATGGCGGCCAAGCGCGCGACGCGCTAACACCCTCCTGTGACCGACCACCTGCCCTCCCTCCGCGAAACGCTCGACGCCCATGGCCTGTCGGCGAAGAAAAGCTTTGGCCAGCATTTCCTGCTGGACCTGAATGTTACCCGCAAGATCGTGCGCTATGCTGGCCCGTTCGAAGGCCGCAATGTCATCGAGGTCGGCCCCGGCCCGGGTGGCCTGACCCGCGCCCTGATCGAGAGCGATGCGGCCAAGGTTATTCTGGTCGAAAAAGATCCGCGCTTCGTGCCGCTTCTGTCGGAACTCGACGACGGCTCGGGCCGCCTGACGATCCATGAAGCCGACGCACTCAAGGTCAAGGAAGCCGAGCTTTCCGAAGGCCCGACGCATCTGGTGTCGAACCTCCCCTACAACGTCGGCACCCCGCTGCTGATCAAATGGCTGACCGGCCCGTGGCTGCCGCATGCCCTGACGCTGATGTTCCAAAAGGAAGTCGCCGAGCGCGTTGTGGCCCAGCCAGATGAAGACGCCTATGGCCGTCTGGCCGTGATTTCTCAGGCCGTCTGCGAGGCACGCATTGTCATGCACCTGCCTGCGGCTGCCTTTACGCCTCCGCCGAAGGTGGCCTCTGCTGTGGTGCATCTGGTGCCGCACGCCGAGCGCCCGTCGCCTGAGCGCCTGAAAAAGCTTGAACGCGTGACGGCTGCTGCCTTTGGCCAGCGTCGCAAGATGCTGCGTTCATCCCTCAAACAGCTCGGTGGTGCTGCCCTGTGCGAAGCTGCCGGAATCTCTCCCGAAGCCCGCGCCGAAACCATCGACGTTGCCGGTTTCCTGCGTTTGGCCGATGCCCTGTAAATGACTGTTCAGATTGATCCTTTCCGCGCCATCAACATCTCCCGCATCGCCCACCAGCTGAAGGCTGAAGGGCGATCGGTGATCCATATGGAGTTCGGACAACCGTCGACGGGCGCACCGCCCGCCGCTATTGCCGAAGCGCACGCGCGACTGGATTCTGAAGCGGGCGGCTATTGGGAAGACCCCAAGCTGCGTGAACGCATCGCCAAGCTTTATGACGAGCGTTACGGCGTGACGGTCGATCCGGAGTGCGTGATCCTGACGGCAGGCGCATCGCCTGCGCTGGTTCTGGCGCTGTCGGTGCTGTTCAATCCGGGTGACCGCGTCGCCACGGCCCGCCCTGGCTATGTGGCCTATCGCAACACCCTCAAGGCCATGCACATGGAGTGCATCGAGGTCGATTGCGGCCCCGAGGTCAGCTACCAGATGACGGGCGCGGCGCTGGATGCCATCGAACCGGCTCCGCAGGGCGTCATTCTGGCCAGCCCCGCCAACCCGACCGGTTCCCTGATACCCGAGCATGAGCTGAAAGCCATCGCCGAGGTTTGCGAGCGCAAGAACATCAAACTGATCTCTGACGAGATCTATCACGGCCTGATCTATGAAGGCCGCGCACCTTGCATGCTGGAATACGCGCCGCAGGCTGCCGTTGTGAACAGCTTCTCCAAATACTGGTCCATGCCGGGCTGGCGTCTGGGCTGGGTGATCTTGCCGTCCGAACTGGTCGAGCAGGCCCGCGCGCGTATGGGCAATATGTTCCTGACGCCCGCGACGCTGAGCCAGCGCGCCGCACTGGTGGCGATGGACTGCATCGACGTTCTGGAATCCTATGTCGATGTGTATCGCAAGAACCGCGAACTGATGCTGGCAGCCCTGCCTAAGCTGGGTCTGGCCACCATCGCCCCGCCGGACGGTGCCTTCTACATCTATGCCGACATCAGCCACCTGACCGACAACAGCCTCGACTTCTGCGAGCGTCTGTTGCGCGAAACGGGTGTGGCCACGGCTCCGGGTCTCGATTTTGACCCTGTAAACGGCCACCGCTTCATCCGCTTCAGCTTCGCCGTCTCCACGGCAGAGGTCGAAGACGCGATAAACCGGATAACTCCGTTCTTTAATTCTTGACACATCACGGCTAAGCTTCGGTGAAGTGAGAAGATTTCCCCTAACCTTCTAACGGATCCGAAATGGGCCACAGTCACGCTTCCATCTTTATCGGTCTGTCTATGGCCGTCGCAATTCTGGCGTCATGGACGGCGCTTGGACTGCTGGAACGTGTTCGCGAGAGTTTACAGGTACGCCGTCTGATCTGGCTTCTGGCAACAGGGTTGGTCATGGGCGGCGGTATCTGGTCGATGCACTTCATCGCCATGCTAGGCTTTGATCCGGGCGTTCCGGTCAGTTACGACCTGACGCTAACGATCCTGTCCTTCCTGTTGGCTGCTGTTGGCACCAGCGGGGCCTTCTATGCGGCGATCAATGCCGAACTGTCGCGCAAACACCTGTTGATTGCAGGTGCCGCAATGGGGGCATCAATCACACTGATGCACTATGTCGGTATGGCCGCGATCCGTAGCAGTGCCATCATCAGCCATAATCTCTGGTATCCGATGGTGGCGTTTCTGGTCGCGACCATCGCATCGGTCGTGGCCCTGCTTCTGGCCCGCAGGCATCTGGCCACGCCCCAGAAGATCATCGCAGCTGTGGTTCTCAGCATCGCTATCAGCGCCATGCACTATATTGGCATGGCGGGTGTCAGGATTGAGGGCGTCGTCACCGACCATGTACACATGACCCAGACAAAGCCGGTTTTCCTGGCACTGGGTACAACGGCCATCACAGTGGTCCTGCTGGGCGCGGCACTGGTGACGGCCCATCTGGACCGCCGCTTCCGCTTCATGTCGGTGCTGGATGCCGGAGACATTGGCTATTGGGAGGTTCAACTCCCCGCCTCGCAACTCTGGCTTTCTCCGCATGGCCGCAAGATTTTGGGACTGCCGCCCAGTGGCCCGATGGACCCTGCGCGCACCAAGCCGCTGATCGATGTGGCCATTGCCATGGCCAAACGCACCATGCGCAATGCCGCGCCAATCCCGCGTAGCAAGGAAACAGAAATCCGCATCGGTGACCGCTGGCTGTCGGTCCGTGGGCGCATGGTTCACCAGCGCCGCGAGCACCACATCAAGATGGCGGGCGTGCTGATCGACATCACCGAGGCCCACATCAACCGCACCGCTCTGG
>JAEZHG010000320.1 GCA_023436945.1 Pseudomonadota bacterium
ATGTGACGCGCTGGACGATATCCAGATAGGCCATGCCCGGCTTGATGATCACAGCGTCTGCGCCTTCCGAAATGTCCATGGCGACTTCGCGCAGGGCCTCTTCGGTATTGGCGAAGTCCATCTGGTAGGTTTTCTTGTCGCCGTTCAGCGCCTTCGAAGAGCCAACAGCATCGCGGTACGGGCCATAGAAGCCCGAGGCGAACTTGGCCGCGTAGGAAATAATGATCGTGTCCTGATAGCCGTTGGCTTCAAGAGCATTGCGGATGGCCTGAATACGGCCGTCCATCATGTCTGACGGGGCCACAGCATCTGCACCGGCGTGGGCGTGGATGAAGGCTTGTTCCTCAAGGCGCTCGATGGTGGCGTCGTTGAGGATCTTGTTGCCTTCCATAACGCCGTCGTGGCCGTGGTCGGTATAGCAGTCCAGCGCCACGTCGGTCATGATTCCCACTTCCGGCGCGGCATCCTTCATCGCGCGGATCACTTCGGGAATCAGACCGTCCGGATCGGTCGCGCCCGTGCCGACATTATCCTTTGGCGTGTTCGCGATGTTCGGGAACAGGGCGATCATCGGAATGCCGAGGTCGCGGGCCTGAAGCGCAGCGTTAACCGCTTCTTTGCGCGATAGGCGGAACATACCCGGCATGGAAGGGACGGCGACCTTGTCTTCATCGCCGTCGTGGACAACGACAGGCCAGATCAGGTCTGACGGAGTGAGCGTGGTTTCAGCAACCAGACGACGCACCCATGGAGCCGCCCGCAGACGACGCGGACGGGCGTAAGGGAAGGCGGCGGGCTGGAAGGGAGGAATGCTCATGGCGAATGTCCTTGGAACGCGAATGGCGGTGCTAAACCAAACCGTGCGCGAGCGCAAAACGTGCGGCAAAACCGCAGCTTTTAGTTGTTTCTCTATGCCCGTAAGCTTGGCTTTCGCTGAGAACTATTATCAGTTGGTCGAACTTGGTCATTTTGTCCTCCTTCGACCGTGGACAACGGGCTATCAAGCGCTCAAATAGGCTAAAGACCTTATAAAGAAAAGAAACGCAGTTTTGTTCGACTATAAATCCGCCTTTCAAAACTCTGTAGAGCAGGTCCGCTCCGAAGGCCGCTACCGTGTCTTCGCTGACCTGAAGCGCGTGCGTGGCCAGTTCCCGAAGGCTGTGCGCCGTCGTGAGGATGGCTCCGAGCAAGACGTCGTTATCTGGTGCTCCAACGACTATCTGGGCATGGGCCAACATCCGGCTGTGCTGGAAGCTATGCACGAGGCTTTGGATACTGTCGGTGCGGGCGCGGGCGGTACGCGCAACATCTCCGGCACCACGCGTTCGGCGGTCGACCTGGAGGCCGAGCTGGCTTCCTGGCACCAGAAGGAAGCCGCGCTTCTTTTCACCTCAGGCTATGTGGGTAACGAGGCGACGCTCTCGACCCTTCAGAAAATCCTGCCGGGTCTGATCATTTTCTCCGACGCCCTGAACCACGCCTCGATGATCGAGGGGATTCGTCACGGCGGCGGCCCGCGTCACATCTTCCGCCACAATGATCTCGAGCATCTGGAAGAGTTGCTTTTGGCAGCGCCTGCAGATGCGCCGAAGCTGATTGCGTTTGAGTCGGTCTATTCGATGGACGGCGACATTGCCGACCTGAAGGCCACCATCGCTCTGGCGCGCAAATACAACGCCATGACCTATCTGGATGAAGTCCATGCGGTCGGCCTCTATGGCGCGACGGGTGCTGGCGTTGCCGAGCGTGATGGCGTTCTGGCCGATATCGACATCATCGAATGCACCATGGGCAAGGCCATCGGCGTGATGGGCGGCTATATCGCTGCCGATGCTGTGATCATTGATGCCGTGCGTTCGTGGGCTTCGGGCTTTATCTTCACCACCTCGCTGCCGCCTGCGTTGACGGCGGGTGCGCTGGCTTCTGTGCGTCACCTGAAGGCTCATCCTGAACTGCGCGAGCAGCATCAGGAACGTGCGCAAGCTCTGAAAGATCGTTTTGCGGCCAAGGGGCTTCCGGTGATGGAATCGGAAAGCCACATCGTTCCGGTGCTGGTTGGCAATCCGGTGCACTGCAAGAAGATTTCGGACATGCTGCTGGATGAATACGGCATCTACGTCCAACCGATTAACTACCCGACTGTGCCCAAGGGGACCGAGCGTCTGCGCTTTACCCCGTCGCCAAACCATGACGACGACATGATGGACAAGCTGGTGGACGCGATGGACAAGCTGTTCTCGCACTGCAACGTCGCGCGTCGTCCAGCTGCGGCATGACCACGAACAATGATGGGCTCGGCGATGTTATCGTCGAGTTCACTCGCAACGGCACCTATCTCAAATGCTCTGCGATCCACGTGGCCTCAGGCCGCGAGGTCAGTGCCATGGGTCCTGCCAGCGACCCGCGAGGTGTAGAGCGTGTTGCGATCGCCAAGCTGAAACGGGCGCTTTCGCTGGTCTGAAAGCCCTGTAGGCCGCAATACGGTGTAATTTCGACTGCGTTACACACGATATAGTGGGGTTAAGCGGCAAGTCGCCCCTAAGATATTGTGGTTAGGAGCGACGCGGCCTAGATAGGAGCACCGTTTTCCCCACAGCCTTCGGGATTCTCACAGTGACCGGCTTCACCCACGACTCCTATTTCACCCAATCTCTGGCTGACGCCGATCCCGAGATTTTCGGCGGCATTCAGAGCGAGCTGGGTCGCCAGCAGGAGCAGATCGAACTGATCGCTTCCGAAAACATCGTCTCGAAGGCGGTGCTGGAAGCTCAGGGCTCGGTCCTGACCAACAAATACGCCGAAGGCTATCCGGGCCGTCGCTACTATGGTGGCTGCGAGTTCGTTGACATCACCGAAGATCTGGCCCGCGAGCGTGCCAAAAAGCTGTTCGGCTGCGAGTTCGTGAACGTCCAGCCGCACTCGGGCGCACAGGCTAACCAAGCCGTCTTCTTCGCCCTGCTGCAACCGGGCGACACCTTCCTGGGCATGGATCTGGCCTGCGGGGGCCACCTGACCCACGGTTCGCCGGCCAACCAGTCGGGCAAGTGGTTCCGTCCGGTGACCTATAAGGTCCGCGAAGACGACCACACCATCGACTATGACAACGTCGCCGAAATGGCAGAGCGCGAGAAGCCGAAGCTGATCCTCGCTGGTGCCTCGGCATATGCTCGCCAAATCGACTTCAAGCGTTTCCGCGAAATCGCTGACTCCGTCGGCGCATATCTGATGGTCGACATGGCGCACTATGCCGGTCTGGTCGCTGGTGGCGTCTATCCTGACCCGCTGCCGCACGCCCACGTGGTCACCACCACCACCCACAAGACCCTGCGCGGTCCGCGTGGCGGCATGATCCTGCCCAACGACGTCGAGCTGGGCAAGAAGATCAACTCGGCCGTCTTCCCGGGCCTGCAAGGCGGCCCGCTGGAGCACGTCATTGCCGGTAAGGCTGTGGCCTTCGGTGAAGCCCTGAAGCCTGAATTCAAAGCCTATGCCCAGCAGATCGTGAAGAACGCCAAGGCTCTGTCGGAAGTCCTGATCGAGCGCGGTCTGGCTATCGTCACCGGCGGCACCGACAGCCACCTGATGCTGGTCGATCTGCGTCCGAAGGGCGTGACCGGCAAGGCCACCGAGCATGAGCTCGAAAAGGCTCTGATGACCTGCAACAAGAACGGCGTACCGTTCGACACTGCTCCGTTCACCATCACCTCGGGCATCCGTCTGGGCACGCCAGCTGGCACCACCCGTGGTTTCGGCGAGGAAGAGTTCCGTCAGATCGGTCACTGGATCGCTGACGTTGTGTCCTCGATGAACGGTGGCGATGAAGCCGATCCGGCTGTGATCGCTTCGGTTGCCGCACAGGTTCGTGAGCTCACCAATCGCTTCCCGATCTATCGCTAAGGGATTGATTTGAATGAAATGCCCCTTCTGTGGAAATGGCGACACCCAGGTGAAAGACAGCCGGCCGTCGGATGACGGCTCGGCTATTCGCCGCCGTCGTTCCTGCCCGCAATGCGGGGGGCGCTTCACCACTTTCGAGCGTGTTCAACTGCGTGAGTTGGTCATTCTGAAACGGAATGGCCGACGCACGCCGTTTGACCGTGACAAGCTAGAACGCTCGCTGGGTATCGCCCTTCGCAAGCGTCCGGTTCAGCCGGATCAGGTTGAACAACTGGTCAGCCGTATCGTGCGCCAGTTGGAAAGCCTCGGCGAAACCGAAATCCAGTCGCATGTGGTCGGTGACTTCATCATGAAGGCGCTGAAGAGCGTCGATGAGGTCGCCTATGTGCGCTATGCCTCGGTTTATAAAGACTTCCGCCACACCAGCGACTTTGCCAAATTCCTCGGCGACGAGGGCTTTGAAGAGAACAAGCCGCTTCACGGCGACGACTGATGCGCCCGCGCGTCACCCTGAAATTAGCGACGTCTCTGGACGGCAAGATCGCTATGGCCTCTGGCGAGAGCCAGTGGATCACGGGTGAGGCCTCGCGTCTTCAGGGGCACCGCTTACGCGCCACGCACGATGCCATTCTGGTCGGTGTCGAGACGGTTCTGGCCGATGATCCGCAATTGACGGCCCGCATTCTTGATGAAATCCCCGACCAGCCACTGCGTGTGGTTCTGGACAGCCGCTTGCGCACGCCGATTACCGCTAAACTTGCGAGCAAGGCGGTGATTTTCACAACCTCAGACGCCCGTTTCGAGGGTGGCTCCGAGGTCATCCGATGCACGCCTGACGCCAATGGCCGACCCGATATTGCATCGGTACTGGAAGTCTTGGGAAACCGCGGTATCGGCTCAATCCTGATCGAAGGCGGGGGCAGGGTGGCTGCCAGCTTCATTCAGGGCGGATTTGTCGATAAAATCGAATGGTTTCGTGCCCCAATGATCTTGGGGGATGAAGGCCGTTCAGGTATTGGTGCGCTCGAATTTCCTAAACTTTCTGATGCTCCGCGTTTCCTGCGTCTTGCGGTTCAGCCTTTGGGTGACGACTTGTGGGAACGCTACGAGAAGGTCTGACTTATGTTTACCGGTATTGTTACCGACATTGGGCGCGTTCGCAGTGTGCAACGCACCAACCGCGATTGGCGCTATGAGATCGAAACGAGCTGGAATACTTCCACTCTTGATCTGGGTGCGTCGGTTTCGCACGCCGGATGCTGCCTGACGATTACCGACAAGGGCGAAGGCTGGTTCGCTGTTGAGGTTTCCGCAGAAACGCTGTCCAAAACCAAGCTTGCTGACTGGACCGAGGGCTCGCGCATCAACCTCGAACGCGCGGCAAAGCTTGGTGACGAAATGGGCGGTCACATCGTGTCGGGCCACGTGGATGGTCTGGGCACGGTTGAGGACATCAAGCCGGAAAACGGCTCGCACCGTATTCGTTTCTCGGTGACTGAACCGATCCATCGTTTTATCGCGCCGAAAGGCTCGATCACCGTTGATGGCGTGTCGCTGACCGTGAACGAGGTCGAAGGGACCACCTTCGGCGTCAACATCATCCCCCACACCTGGGACAATACGACTTTGGGTTCGCTAAAGGTCGGGGATAAGGTGAACCTCGAGATTGATATGCTGGCGCGTTACCTCGCCCGTTGGCAGGAGACCGCGTAATGCAACTGGCCTCGAACATGACTGACAGCCCGATCAGCCCGATCGAAGATATTATCGACGACGCTCGCAATGGCCGCCCCTACATACTCGTGGATGCGGAAGACCGCGAGAACGAAGGCGATGTGATCATTCCGGCCCAGTTCGCGACGCCGGACCAGATCAACTTCATGGCCAAACACGCGCGCGGCCTGATCTGTCTGGCCATGACGGCCGAACGCGCAAAGCAACTTCGCCTGCCGCCGATGGCTGCGGAAAACCGTGAGAGCATGGGCACCGCCTTCACCGTCTCTATCGAGGCCAAAGAAGGCGTCACGACCGGGATTTCGGCCGCTGACCGTTCGCGCACCGTCCAGGTCGCAACCGACCCGACCAAGGGTGCAGACGATATCGTCTCGCCGGGGCACATCTTCCCGCTGGTTGCGCGTGATGGTGGCGTTCTGGTCCGTACCGGCCACACCGAGGCTGCTGTCGATATCAGCCGTATGGCCGGCCTCATTCCGGCGGGCGTGATCTGCGAGATCATGAACGACGACGGCACCATGGCGCGTATGCCGGAGCTGATCGCCTTCGCCCAGAAGCATGGCATGAAGATCGGCACCATTGCCGACCTGATCGCCTATCGCCGCCGCACCGAACGCTTTGTCGAGCGTGCACTCGATACGCCGTTTGAAAGCATCTATGGCGGCACCTTCCGTATGGTTGTCTATCGCGACACCATCGAAGGCAACGAGCACGTGGCGCTGGTTAAGGGCGATATCACGCCTGACAAGCTGACCCGCGTGCGTATGCACCAGATCGACTTTGCCGCTGACCTGCTGGGCCATATCGAAGCCCGTCAGGACTATATCCCGCGTGCGCTCAAGGCACTTAGCCAGCACGATGGCCCCGGCGTTGCCGTATTTTTGCGAGATCCGGGGCTTCATCGCCTTTCGGAACGACTGGTCGGTGGGGACAAGCCCGCCGCCGTTGACCGTGCCCTCAAGAATTATGGCGTGGGTGCACAGATTCTCCTCGATCTGGGCGTCCGCAACATGACTGTAATGAGTTCCAACCGCCCCAACCCGACCGCGCTCGACGGCTATGGCCTGCGCATTGTCGGTTGGTGCGACATGGACGGAGAAGAACAATCCTGAACGATCCTTACCGCGTGCTGATCGTCGAAGCACGCTTCTATGACGACCTTGCCGACGCGCTGCTTGATGGCGCGACTGATGCACTGCGCTCGCAAGGCGTAGAGTTTGATGTTGTGACCGTTCCGGGCGCACTCGAAATCCCGACCGTGATCGCCATGGCCGAGGAAGCCGGTCGTCTGCCGACCGCACCTCGTTATGACGGCTATGTCGCGCTGGGCACCATTATCCGTGGCGAGACCTATCACTTCGAGATCGTGGCCGATCAATCGGCGGCTGGTATTACCCAACTGGGCCTCAAGGGTCTGGCGATCGGTAATGGTATCCTGACGACCGAAGACGAAGATCAGGCTTGGCACCGTGCCAAGCGTTCGGAAGCGGACAAGGGTGGCTTTGCCGCTCGTGCATGCCTCGACCTGATCAACCTGCGTAAACGCCTGGCTAAAGGACTGGCCTCGTGACCGACGCCCCCAAACCCGCAACCGTCGCCGAAGTCATGGCGCAACTGGACGAAGCCCAGAAGAACACGGCAGAGCCGCAACTGACTAGCCGTCAGCGTCGCGCCCGCACCGTGGCCCGTCTGGCCGCCGTTCAGGCCCTGTATCAGATGGAACTGGTCGGCACGCCGGTCGAGCAGGTTGTTCGCGAGTTCCGCAACTTCCGCTTTGACGGTGATATCGACGGCCAGACCATGGCCGAGGCCGACGAAGACTGGTTCGCCGCCATCGTTCGTGGCGTAGTCGAAGACCAGTCGGGCATTGACACTCTGGTCAAGTCGCACCTCGCGTCCAACTGGCGCATGGAGCGTCTGGACTCGACCGTTCGCGCCCTGCTGCGCAGCGGTACGTGGGAACTGAAGCACAAGGTCGATGTGCCGCGTGAAATCGTCATTGACGAGTATGTCGAACTGGCCAAGGCCTTCTTCGACGATGCGGAAGCCAAATTCGTGAACGCGGCGCTAGACGCTGTGGCTCGCGATGCCCGCGATTGACGCTGTAGGCGAATTTGAGACGATCCAGCGGCTGCTAAAGCCGCTGGCCCATCCCGAGTGGGCGAGGGGGCTGGCTGATGATGTGGCCGCCCTTCCGTCCCGCCCGGGCTATGATCTGATCCTGACCAAGGACGCCTTGGTAGAGGGCGTTCATTTCCTTCCCGAAGATTCCCTCGATACGGTCGCGCAGAAGCTCTTGCGCGTGAACCTGTCGGACATTGCGTCCAAGGGCGCGGTAGCTTTCGGCTATATGCTGGCCTGCCATTGGTCAGAGCGCTGTGGCTGGCCCGAACGTGAGGCCTTTGTGGCCGGACTGCGCCGCGATCAAGCGATATTCGATATTCACCTGTTGGGTGGCGACACCGTCAAGACGACAGGGCCGGCTTCGTTTTCAGTCACCATGTTTGGCTGGGTGCCTGCGGGCGCTGCGATCCATCGTGGCGGGGCGCGTGTGGGCGACGATGTCTATGTGACCGGAACAATCGGCGATGGATGGCTGGGACTGCAGGCCTGTCAGGGGACGCTTTCCCTCGATCAGGACAGGTTGAAAACGCTTCAGACAGCCTATCGTGTGCCTACACCGCGCACCGATTACGCCGACCTTGTCCTGAAATATGCGACGGCCAGTTGCGATGTTTCGGACGGTCTGTTGGCCGATGCGGGGCGGATCGCCGAATCCAGTAATCTTTGCGTCGAGATTGATCTGGCGGTGACGCCGATGTCCGGCGCTGCACAAAGCTGGTTTGACAGTCGCGTGGACGAAGAAGCCGCCCTTGAGCAACTGGCCAGTGGCGGTGACGACTACCAGATCCTGTTCACCGCACCGGCGGGACAGGAAGACGCCGTGCGGCGTGATTCCGAGCGCCGCCACATCCGCGTGACCAAGGTGGGACGAGTGATCGAGGGGCAAGGCCTTTCGGTAATCTATCAGGGCCGAACCATCACGCCAGTCCGCAAGGGATGGACACACGACTGAGACAGAAACCCAATCCTAACGCTCTAAAGCTAGGCTTGGGAAATGATCAGACGTTCGCTTATTCTAGGTGCCTTGGCGCTCTCGGCTCTTCCGGTGACTGCATTCGCTTCGCCTGAAACCAATGCTGCACCAGAGGCGGCGTGGGTGACCATGACGGGCGTCGGACTGCCGATCATCGTCGATGGTCGTGTCATCAACCACATATTTGTCGAGCTGAAGCTGCACCTGAAGCCCGGACACCCGCTGGAACAGGTGCGGGCCAAAGACGCGCATATGCGTGATGCTCTGGTGCGTGCAGGGCACGCTCGCCCGTTTGTGTTGGCGGACAACTATAACCGCGTGAACGAACGCGCTCTTGCGGCGGCTCTAATGCAGATCGCGACGCGACAGCTTGGGGCAGGGATAGTCCAGCGAGTCGAGGTGGTGCGCCAAACCCCGAGAATGCGCGTGAGAAATCCGGCCCCGCCAGCGCGTCCTAAAAACTGAAATCAGCGCACAAATAAAAACGGCTCCGAAATCGCTTCGGAGCCGCGTTTTGTATGTGTTTTTCGAATCAGTCCGGACG
>JAEZHG010000047.1 GCA_023436945.1 Pseudomonadota bacterium
CGAGATCAAACTGGTCTAACAACCCGCCACAGCGCCATAAAAGAAGGGCCGGACGATCACTCGTCCGGCCCTTTTTGTTTCCGATGCAGGCCACGTCTTGCGGAGCCCGCACCCCGCTTAGCGAGCGATACGCAGTCGGGTAATATCGCGACCGATCGCACGGAAGGCATTCTGAAGATCTGTACCACTGCTGGTAAAGTGGAAGTTCTCTTCAGAGGTCGCGCACTCGCGCATGACTTCTTTGGCGGTATCAATACCGGCACCACCCTCTGAGTTGCTGAGGTTGAAACCAACGGTATAGATGACGATACCCTGGGCCTTCATGGCCTTACAGACCTCAACCGAGCGCTTGAAAATATCAGCGGCAGGCATGTTCCCGTCAGGGCAAGCGATATAATAGTCTGCCAGAACACCATTAGCCGTTGAATCAACAGGGTTCATACGGCGCGCTACGCCATCGCAGTAGGGCGTATTGAACTCACCGTCGGTCATGATAACCGCAGCCTTGATGGTTTCGGCCGGATTGTACGGGTTAGGCTGACCCGTCGAGTAGATACTCTTGAAGTTTGGCGAAAGCATATACCAGGCATTTTCGATGCCGATCTGGCCCGCCGTCGTACCATTGGCCGTCATGGCGTTGATACGATTGGTCAGGGTCGTCTTGACATGCGTTAGCGGCAACACCTCGACCGCAGGGCAGCTATAGTGGCCGCTGTTCTGCATATAGGCACGACCAAGATACGAACCCGCTGCGGGAGTGGCTTCTGAAGGGGCGTTATTTACCCACGGCCGCTCGGACACGCAGTTGGTTGAAGACAGGGTTTGGTACCCCCCAGCATATCTCTCATAGACACGGGTATTGCAGCCATCAGAGCCGCAGTAGGTTATGCCCCCTGTCGCAGACGCAGTGGTGCCCCACTTCTGAGGATTCAAATAGTATTCATTCGCACTAGCCGATTGAACGGTACCATATACAGGACTACCACCCAGAGTACTTGACTGATTAACTACAGCAACGATCTCACCAACGGAAAGACCATGAGCCGAAGCCGTTGTCACTCGCGCACGGCAGTTATCATAAAGGCATCGCTGGTAATAATAATCACCACTCGTAATTTTACTACCTTCATGAGTTACAGTAAATTTTTTATTATCAGTTTTGGTAATCTGAGCAGCATACTGTTTAGCAGAATTTCCGCTACCGTAAGTTAACACAACCCAATCGTCAGTATTCATACCGTGGTTGCTGCTAGTCGTGAATATAGCTGTTCTATAAGTTCCAGAACCTGAAACACTAACGTTACTACGACTCACAGTAACGCGTGATCCATTACCCCATTCCACGCGACTAACATTAGTTTGGCCGCGTAGATTGCCCCGCATCATGCCAGCGTTTGAGGGACCAACATTCACGGCAGCAGAATAAGGAACCAGCGCTACACGCGATGTGTAGGGTGACTGTTCGGTCTGCACGACGATATCAACAAGTTCTTTCGCCGCATTTTTTAGCGACGTCATGCTGTTGTTCATCGAATAGGTAATATCAAGCGCGATGGCCACTTCCACGTTACGCGACGCGCGCATGACTTCGGAACTTACCGTCACTGGAAGGTAGTCATCGAAGATCTTGCCATAAGGCGGAAGGAAGGTATTGGCGATCAGGGTTTTCACCTGAACGGTCGCGGTACCTATGACCTTGTCTTTACCGCCGAGGGTAAAGCTTGCGACGTCGCCGGGGTTGCCGTTGTAGTATTGCGGCATGTTGACCTCCATCGAGGCCATGCCGACATTCTGGATGTTGACCGCATCCGTATAGGGCGATCGCGCCGCAGCCAGAGCCGCAGCATCCAGCGCGTCCTGAAGCTCGCTTTTCACACGGAGGAAGTTGTGCATATCGACGGCGCCCGCCGACACAAGCAGCAGCACAGGCAAAGCAATACCAGCCATCATGGCGACGTTGCCTTCGCGGGCTTTCGCGAAGTTTGTCAGCCAATCTCGCACCTTAGAGATCACATTGCTCATTTTTGTCTCCGGCATCCGCGGCACGCATCATAGAATTTAGCGCCTCTATAACAGCACTAAATGGTAATTTTTTCACCCTCAGTGACCGTTAATACCGTAAACAAGTGCGAATTTATATATCGACGCTATTCATATCGCGCATTGGTTGAGTCCCTGCACCCTGACTTGTGCGGCATTGGCCTGAATTCTGGCCGTGCGACGACGCACATAGGGACCGGGAGAAGCGGCATTATATCGCCGCGGACTAGGCAGAACGGCCACCAGCCTTGCGGCCTCGGCGCGGGACAGGTTCCGGGACGACTTGCCGAACCAGTGGCGCGACGCAGCCTCTGCGCCATACACGCCCGGCGCGAACTCTGCCACGTTCAGATACATCTCCATGATGCGGCGCTTGCCCCATCCATATTCGATCAGCACCGAATAGCCCGCCTCCAGCCCCTTGCGGACATAGGAGCGTTGCGGCCAAAGGAAGACATTCTTGGCCGTCTGCTGGGTGATGGTAGAGCCACCGCGCATCTTGGAAGAGCCGCGAGCCTCGGCGCGCTCGTTGGCCTTCATGGCCTTTTCGATAGCGTCGAAGTCAAACCCCTTGTGCGAACAGAAGCGCGCATCCTCTGCGGCAATCGCAGCGGTCACCAGATAGGGCGACATCCGGTCCAGCGAGCGCCAGCGGTAATCAAGGCCGTTACCCTTGATCGCCTGCTGGATCATCAGAATGGTCGGCGGCGATGGCACAAAGCGCAGCACCGCCACCTGAAGGAAGGGGAAGGCCAGAACAAACAGGAACAGCGTCAGCAAAGGCCGCTTCCTGCGGCTTTTGACCGGTTTCGGTTTACGCTCTGTCTTGGCCATGCCCCACCCCGCCGATCTTAAAAGGACGAGACGCCGGCGTTGCCGTCTTCGTCGGCCCAAGCCATGCGTGCGCCGCCCTTGCTCATGGCCAGTGCGGTGATGGCTGCACCCTTGTCCTGTTTGATGAACTGCAAGCCACGGCCTGCCGGATCGGCCCACCAGACGCGGCCATCTTCCAGACCGGCAACCAGACGGCCCTGGGAATTGGACGCAGCGACCTGAGAGATGATGGTGGTCTCGTCATAGCCGATCTCGATGGCTTCACGACCCATCGGACCATTGGCACCGATGAACGGCCACAGCACCACGCCCTGCGCGCCAGAGGTTGCCAGCATCTGGCCCTTGGACAGGAAGGCATAGGATTTGATCTTGGTCGGATAGCCGCCCATGCGCATGTTGCGCTGGTCCTTCAGACGCCAGCCGTGAAGCTGATTGTCCTGCATCGAGGTGACCACAAAGGCACCGTCCGGCGAGAAGGCGACGCTGAGGTGCGAACCGGCCCACTGCATCTTCACCGGCTGCTGTTGCTCGATACGGGCGTACCACAGCCATGCGCCGCCATAGGTCGAGGTGGCGATGCGGCGACCCTTCGGATCGAAGGCCACACCCGAGACGGTGCGCTCGTGCTGGAAGTCACGACGGAAGGTCGCGTCTTTGGTGTCGATCACAGACAGGGTGCGGCCCGAAGAGAAGGCAATCAGGCCGCTTTCGGCGCTGGCGTCGATGCTGTCGATCCAGCCCTTGCCCTCGGCCAGAACCATGGCGTCGCCGGGACGGCTCCAGACGACCTTGCCGTCATCGCCACCGGTGATGATCCCCTCGCCCGACGGGTGAACGCAGGCGCACAGCACCGCACCGTCATGCACCTCGTTGCGCGAGCCGTCCTCGAAACGCACCGAACCGTCACCCAAGGCAAACACAGCCTGCGTCTTGTCGAACAGGGCAGCGGTGATCTGGGCATCGAAGGTGAAGTTCATGGGAAGGGGTCTCGATCAGTCGGAAATACTCTTAGCTCTGCTCCATAGCCGTGGCGGGGCGACGCTTCTATAGGAAAGGCGCAAAGGGAGTTTGAGTGATGGCGGTTGTTCTGGTTTCCGGCTTCATGGCGGACGAGACATTGTGGGACGATGTCGCCCCGTCGCTGGCCGGCTTCGGCCCCGTGATCCCGCTGCCCCTGCGCGAGGGCGAGACCATCGAGGCCATGGCTCAAGCCCTGCTGCCCGCCCTGCCCGAGCATTTTCATCTGGTCGGGTTTTCCATGGGTGGCTATGTGGCCCGCGAAATCGTCCGTATGATCCCTGAGCGCGTCCAGAGTCTAGTTCTGGTCGCCACCTCGGCGCGCGGCGATACCGAAGAGATGATCCGCCAGCGCCGCAGTGCGCTGAAATCACCGCCCGAACGGTTCAAGGGCCTTAGCCGCATCGCGATCCAGTCCTCGATCCATCCAGCATCGAAGGATGATGCCGACCTTCATGCCCGCATCCGTGACATGGGCGTGCGGCTGGGCGGTCATGTGTTCCACCGCCAGTCCTTTATCGCCCGCGACGGCGATCTGGATCGACTGCGGGATATCAAAGTGCCGACACTGGTCGTCAGCGCCGACCACGACCTGCTCAGATCTGACGAGGAACAGACGGAACTGGTGGACGGTATCGCGGGTGCCAACCACATCACCATTAAGGATACCGGCCACATGATCCCGCTGGAGCAACCTCAAGCCCTTGCCAAACAGTTGGCTGACTGGTTGGCCCGACAATAAAAAACGGCCACAGCAGATGCTGTGGCCGTCTTCTTGTTCAGTATCGCGTAAGGGCTAGAGGCGCTTCAGCTCACGCAGGCGTGTAATCATGTCCGATGGCGTCGCATAGGCCTCCTGAAGCTCGGCGTTCCAATAGGTCAGCTGGTCCACGG
>JAEZHG010000053.1 GCA_023436945.1 Pseudomonadota bacterium
CGGGCTCGATGATACCGATGGCCAGAGCCGCGCGGATATCCCCCAGCAGCACATAGGCCACCGTGACGGCCACGGTGAAATGCATCACGCCATAGGTGATGGTCTTCAGCGCGACCTGTTTGAACGAGCGGGGCAGGGCGTGGCTGTGGCCCGACGGGCATTGGCTGTGGGCACGAAGCTGTTCTTCAGGCGACATGACGCCTAGACGTGAGGTGAAGGCCTCGGCAGCTTCCTTGATGCCCGATTCCATGCGGCGCTTCTCGATCACGTGCCAGACGCGGTCGTGGATCGTATAGGCAATGGTCTGGAAGAAAGGCTCGATCAGGCCAACGGCCATCGCCATGCGGATGTCTTGCGTAATGGCAAAGGCAACAGCAATCGCCACAACAAGGTGCATAGCGCCGTAGCTGGCTATCTTGAGTAGCAGTTGGCGTGCTGTGGCGAGGATCAGGGAGACCATCTATTGAGAATGAGGTCTTATGCCTTCGGTTTCAAACGATAAATTTTTATTATCGTTATAACCATTCTTTGAATGTGGGCTTTTCAATCCGTGTTCTGCGGGTGACCCTATTGTGGAGCGAAGCATACGATTGCGCAGTGCATCGCAGATACCGGCGGTTTTGATCGGTCTGCCCCTTGCCGAAGGGCAGGGTTTCACTCTATACGCGGCCCGCAAAACGGAGACTCCCCAATGGAGATACGCGAAGGCCTTACCTTCGATGATGTTTTGCTCGAGCCGGGTCCGTCGGAGGTTATGCCTGCTGACGTTGACGTCTCGACGCGCCTGACGCGCGACATCAAACTGAACATCCCGCTGCTGTCGTCCGCCATGGACACGGTCACCGAAAGCCGCCTTGCGATTGCGATGGCACAGGCCGGTGGCATGGGTGTTCTTCACCGCAACATGACGATTGAAGAGCAGGCCGAGCAGGTCCGCACGGTCAAGCGTTACGAAAGCGGCATGGTGATCAATCCGGTCACCGTCACCCCTGAAACCACCCTTGGCGAAGTGCGCGATATCGTCGCCCGCAAGAAGATCAGCGGCTTCCCCGTTGTTGATCCGATCACGGGCCGGCTGGTCGGCATGCTGACCAACCGCGACATGCGCTTCGAGAATGATCCGTCGATCAAGGCTTCCAGCCTGATGACCACGGGCGACCTGATCACGGTGCGCGAAGGCGCAAGCCGCGAGGAAGCCCGCGAGCTTCTGCGCACCCGCAAGATCGAGCGCGTCATCGTTGTTGACGACGACAACCGCGCCGTCGGCCTGATCACTATGAAGGACATCGAGAAGGCACAGGCCTTCCCGAACGCCGCCAAGGACGAGCAGGGTCGCCTGCTGGTCGGCGCGGCCTCGACCGTCGGTGATGCCGGCTACGAGCGCGCCATGGCTCTGGCTGAAGCCGGTGCCGACCTCGTTGTCATCGACACCGCCCACGGCCACTCGGCTTCGGTTGCTGCTGTCGTCGAGCGCATCAAGCGCGAGAACAACCGCATCGCCATCGTGGCCGGTAACGTCGCCACCTATGACGCTACCCGCGCCCTGATCGATGCAGGCGCAGATGTCGTGAAGGTTGGTATCGGCCCGGGCTCGATCTGCACCACCCGTATCGTGGCTGGTGTCGGCGTGCCGCAACTCACCGCGATCATGGACGCTGCCCGCGCAGCCGAAGGTACCGACGCCAAGGTCATCGCTGACGGCGGCATCAAATATTCGGGCGACATGGCCAAGGCCATCGCTGCCGGTGCATCGGCGGCCATGATGGGCTCGATGTTCGCTGGCACCGATGAATCGCCGGGCGAGGTCTTCCTCTACCAAGGCCGTTCGTACAAGTCGTATCGCGGCATGGGTTCGGTCGGAGCCATGGGTGCTGGCTCTGCGGACCGTTACTTCCAGAAGGAAGTCTCGTCCGAGAAGCTGGTGCCGGAAGGTATTGAGGGCCAGACGGCCTATAAGGGTCCGATCGCTCCGGTCATCCACCAGATGGTCGGCGATCTGCGCGCCTCGATGGGCTATGTCGGTGGTCCGACCATCGAAGAGTTCCAGAAGCGTGCACGTTTCGTCCGCATCACGGGCGCAGGCTTGCGTGAAAGCCACGTCCATGACGTCATGATCACCCGCGAGGCCCCGAACTACCGTCAGGGCTAAACCCAAAGGTAATCACCAATGACGACCGAACTCACCTATCTGAGCCTGACTTTGATTTTGGCACTGGTGCAGATCTTCCTGCCCGCCGGAGCAAGGACGGCAGAGTTCGGTCTGAAATGGAATGCGGGCCCGCGTGACAAGACGCCTTCGTCGGAGAAACCTCTGACAGGGCGTCTGGAGCGGGCCCAGTCCAATCTGTTCGAGACCCTGCCGCTGTTTATCGGCGCTGTGCTGATCGCCCATGTGGCTTCGGCTAATGGCGCGCTTACAGTGTGGGGCTCGGCGCTCTATTTCTGGGGGCGAGTGGCTTTTTTTCCGCTCAATGCCTTGGGCATCCCCTTTATCCGGTCGCTGGTGTGGCTGGTCTCGCTCGCGGGACTGGTCATGGTGCTGGCG
>JAEZHG010000125.1 GCA_023436945.1 Pseudomonadota bacterium
ATTACGACCTCGCTGGCTTCTCGATCGGTGCCGTCGAACGCGGTCAGGTTCTGCCCTACCTAGACCAGCAAAAAGCTGGGGACATCATCATCGGCATCGGTTCGTCGGGTCCGCACTCGAACGGCTATTCGCTGGTGCGCAAGGTCGTCGAGAAGTCGGGTCTGGGCTGGGACGGTGCTGCACCGTTCGCAGAGGGCAAGACCCTTGCCGAGGCTCTGATGGAGCCGACCCGCATCTATGTGAAGACCGTTCTGCCGCTGATGAAGGCCGGTCTGGTCAATGCCGGTGCCCACATCACCGGTGGCGGCCTGATCGAAAACCCGCCGCGCTGCATCGCCGAAGGCCTGAAGGCCGAGTTCGACTGGAACGCATGGGAAATGCCGCCGGTCTTCAAGTGGCTGGCCCAAGTTGGCGAAATCGACGCGCACGAAATGCGCCGCACCTTCAACTGTGGCGTGGGCTTCATCCTGATCGCCAAGCCGGAAAACGCAGAGCCGATCCTCGCGGCCCTGCTGAACGCTGGCGAAGAAGCCTTCATCTGCGGCCAGCTGGTCGAAGCCTAAGGCTTCCCCTGCCCTTTAAAAGAAATCGGCCCCGCAGAGTGATCTGCGGGGCCTTTTTCTATCAGCGAAGACCGCCGTTGGCCGTCTCGTCGTAATAGGTCGCCATGTCGCGATACAGCTTCTCCAGCGGCTCGCGGCTGGTGTACATCATGTGCCCACCCTCATAGTAGGTGAACTGCACGTTGCGGCGCAGATGCGGCTCCAGCATCATCTGGGCCAGATCATATTCCGTCGAGAAGAACGGCGTGGCGGCGTCGTAATAGCCGTTCAGCGCCAGAACCTTCATGTGCGGGTTACGACGGATGACGGCAGCCAGATCGACAGCCGTGTTCGGCGTGGTTTGAACCCCGCCCAGCGGCGAACGGTGCGTCCAGTCCCAGTTAAAGCCCGGCAGGCCACGCGCCGACTGGCGATAGTCCAGATCGGTTTTGAAGTTCAGCGTATTGGCGACGTAATCGCGGAACACACCGAAATAGTGGCCGGTAACCGCGCTGGAAGACGGATCTTCCTCCGGCGAGCCGGTAACCTGGCTATAGTCGATACCGGTATAGCGGCTGTCCAGACGGCCGACGGTCTGGCGACGGTCACGCAGCAGCTCCTTGCGGAACGGGCTCAGCTCGACGCGCAGATTGGCGGCTTCGATGAATGCCTGATCAAGACCGACCAGCTGGCTCATCTCTGCCGCAATGGCCGAGCGTTCCTGATCCGAGATATTGTGACCCTTGTTCAGGGCCGCATTGTACGGACCGATCGCGAACTGGCGGGCGCGCTCGACGTGCTGTTCCAGCGTGACGCCATTGCGGTTGATGGCGTTGTGGTACCAGGCGGTCGCCGCATAGGTTGGCAGCAGGGTGACGAAGTTCTGCGGATAGCCCGTCTGGCGCACACCATAGTTCATGATCGACGACAGCAGGATCGTGCCGTTCAGCGACATGCCGCGGTCTTCGAGCTGATAGGCCAGTGCGCCAGCGCGCAGCGTGCCATAGCTTTCACCGAGGATATATTTCGGGCTGGACCAGCGGTTGAACTTGGTGGTGTAGCGCAGGATGCCACGCGCAAAGGTGTCCACGTCGCCATCAACGCCCCAGTGCGCGGCGCCCGTGCCCTCACCTAGAGGACGCGAATAACCCGCACCGACCATGTCGATGAACACGAGATCGGTCTTGTCCAGCAGGGTCATATCGTTCGGCCCCATGCGGAACGGTGCCGGACGCTCGACCACCGGATCGTCGGTCAGCACACGCACCGGACCAAAGGCGCCCATGTGCAGCCAGACCGAAGGCGAGCCAGGGCCGCCATTGAACATATAGGTGATGGGGCGCGAACCGACCGGCTGACCGTCGAGCGTATAGGCCACATAAAACAGGCTGGCGGTCGGCACGCCCGCATCGTTGCGCACCGTCAGCGTGCCCGCAGTCGCCTTATAGTTCAGGCGCTTGCCATGGGCGGTGATGGAATGGCTGGTCGTAACCTCGCGCTCTTCGGCAGTGGCGCGGGCCGTGTGCTTTTCGATGTCTTCGGCGACCGCATTGCGGCTGCGGTCAGCGACCGAGCGGCCACCTTCCTGTGCCTGAGACGCCATCGGCGCGGCCAGCAGAGTTGCGGCACAGGCCGCGATAATCAGTTGACGCATAATACTCCCCCTCAAAATTGAGGGGTGCAGCCTAATCACGTCCGAAGCTTTGCGACAACACCGTTGTTATGCCGTAACATTGACACGCACAGTACCGCTATCTTCACATTGTTTGCGCTTGCCTTTCGGGGCGGCGCGCTTCATGGCTCCGCGAACAAGACTTGCCCAATTCGAGTGCCTTGATGACCGCCCAGACCAAGACCCGCGTCGCTGTCCTGATTTCCGGCTCCGGCACCAATATGGTCTCGCTGATCGAGGCCGGAAAAGCGGCGGACTGCCCCTATGAGGTGGCGCTGGTCCTGTCCAACATCGCCGATGCCGCGGGCCTACAGAAAGCGCGTGATCTGGGTGTAGAGGCGATTTCCCTGCCCCATCGCGACTTTGGCAAGGACCGCGAGGCACACGAAAAGGCCATCCACGCAGAGCTTGAACAGCGCAATATCCAAGCTGTCGCACTGGCGGGCTATATGCGCATCCTGACGCCGTGGCTGGTCCGCAAATGGGAAGGCCGGATGCTGAATATCCACCCGTCCCTGCTGCCGCTGTATCCGGGTCTGGACACCCACGCCCGCGCCATCGAGGCGGGAGATGCCGAGGCCGGTTGCACCGTCCACATCGTAACCGAGGGCATGGACGAAGGCCCCGTGCTGGGTCAGGCCCGCGTGCCGATCCTTGAAGGCGATAACGCCGGCATTCTGGCCGAACGCGTCAAGTCAGCCGAACATACCCTCTATCCCGAGGTTCTCGGTCAGTTTTGCAGCGGCCTGTCCCGTTAATTAAAATTAACTCCCACGCTGAAACGTTCAGGCGCAAACTTGATTTCATGATTTTTGAGGCGCTCAACTGTCTCAATGCTGAAATCCAGAGGACTGTCTGAATGAAAAAGCACCTGATGTGCGCCGTCGCATTGTCGGCCTGTATCGCTGCGCCCTGCGTCGCCAGCGCCCAATCGACCAGCAACGGTGCGCATTTCCAGCCTTGGGGCTTTGACCTCGATGGCCGCGATCTGAGCGTGCGCCCCGGTGACGACTTCAACGCCTTCGCCAACGGAACCTATCTGGCCAATGCCGAGATTCCGGCCGACAAGACCCGCTATGGCCCGTTCGATGCCCTGTATGAGACCGCACAGGGCCAACTGCGCGCCATCATCGAGCAGTCTGCCGCCAACCCGACCACCGACAACGCCCGCAAGGTCGGCGCCCTCTATGCC
>JAEZHG010000291.1 GCA_023436945.1 Pseudomonadota bacterium
GCACCGCCCTATGTATTTCAGCCTGTCGCCGGATCAGCCCGTGAACGGACGGATCAGGATTTCGACGCGACGGTTTTGGGCCTTGCCAGCAGCCGTGTCGTTCGAGGCGATCGGCTGGCTCGACGAAACACCGGCCACGTACAGACGCTCGGCGATCACGCCGTTGCTGACCAGATAGCTGGCCACCGACGAGGCGCGGCGTTCCGACAGCGGTTGGTTGATGGCGTCACCACCCGACGAATCGGTGTGGCCGATCACGTCCACCATCGAGCGGTCGTACTCTTGCAGCACGCGGGCCACGTCAGCCAGAACCGGCAGGAAGCGGGCGTCGATGTTCGACTGGTTGGTGGCGAAGGTCACGTCCGACGGCATACGCAGGACGAGGTTGTCACCCTGACGGGCCACGCCGACGCCGGTGCCCGACAGTTCGGCTTCCAGAGCGCGTTGTTGGCGGTCCATGTACTGGCCAACGCCTGCACCGGCCAGTGCGCCGATACCTGCGCCGATCAGGGCGTTCTTGCGGCCCTGTTCGGAATTGTTGGTGTTGGTCAGGTAACCCAGAACAGCTCCACCCAGTGCGCCAGCGATTGCGCCGGTGCCGGTGTTGTTACGGCGCGGAGCCGAGCTGTACGGGTCAGTGGTGGTGCAGGCAGACGCGCCCAGCAGGGCGGCGATGCTTACGCTGATGAGAGCAATCTTGGTGCGCATTGTGTATCTCTGAGTGAAACTTGAGTGCGAAACGGTTCTGCAAAGTCAAGGTTCCTGCCTGTATGCCACATGAACAACAGGCACCGTGACGCTATTTTTCAATTGCATTGAACTGGGCGATCTCCTTCCCACATAGTGATGTGACGCTGCTTTCCGCCAATCGTGGGGAAGGTGGTTCTGGCCGCTGTTTCAGGGCCGAAGGAGACAAGACCATGAGCCGTTCGTCCGGAGCATTCGACAGCCCGTTCCTGCTGGGTTTCGAGCAGACCCGCGCCCTGATCGACCGCGCGCAACGCGCCGCTGGCGACAGCTATCCGCCCTATAATGTCGAGCAGATCGGCGAGACCGTCCGTATCACTGTGGCGGTGGCAGGGTTCACGCCTGACGAACTGACGGTAACGGTTGAAGGCCGCCAACTGGTGATCACCGGCAAGCGCGAAGAGAGCGCAAAGCCTGAGGGCCAGTATCTGCATCGTGGCATTGCCGCACGCGGTTTCGTGCGCAACTTCGTACTGGCGGACGGTCTGGAAGTTTCCGGCTCGCGTCTTCAACACGGCCTGCTGCATGTCGATCTTGTCCAGCCGGACAAGGAGCGGACGGCATGCCGTATCCCGATTTCCACCGACTAAAGCGATTGCCCACAGATGAGGCTCCAAGGAGCCTTTGGCGGGCCTGTTCGTTTAGTTCTGCGTAAGGAGGCGGTTTCTATGACGCCTGTTATGACAAACAAGGATTTCAGCGCCCTAGGCGCACCTGATCTGGTTTATATCCGCGCCATCCGTGCGGCCGAGATTTTGAACGATATCGAGGACGTCGATTTCGATCTGGATCCAAACCAGACCCTCTATGTGCTGCATGGTGCCGATGGCGAGCGTCTAGCGGTTATGCTGGATCGTGAAACGGCTTTTGCAGCCGCAGAGGCCCACGACATGGAACCGGTATCGGTCCACTAAAACGAAAAACGGGGCCGAAAGGCCCCGTTTTGCTGTTTGGCTGTGCGCTGTAGATCAGGCGGCCGCAGCATTACCCGTCTGTACGAACAGGGCCTGTACGCCGTCGATGGTTTGGGCCTGACGCAGGCGTTCGCGCAGTTCAGGCGAACGCATGGCACGCGAAACCACGGCCAGCGCGCGCAGATGCTCTGCACCCGCTGCCGGAGGGGCGAGCAGGGCGAACAAAAGGTCCACAGGTCGGTCATCCAGCGCTTCATAGGCGACAGGCGCATCTAGACGCACGAATATGCCGCAGACGCGCTCCACACCCTCTACACGAGCGTGCGGCACGGCTACGCCATAGCCTAAGCCGGTCGAACCAAGAGCCTCGCGCTCCATGAGAGCTTCGAGGATCTTTTCGGATTGAAGTCCCAGTGCCTGAGCCGCTGCGTCAGCGACGTAGTGCAGCGCCTGGCGTTTGGATGAAACAGCTCCGCGCAGGACGACACCGTCCTGAGCCAGCAAATCTGCGATATCCATAACAGTCCCGCTTAACGGCCCCCCTGTAGAGAGGCGCGCGCCTTGTAGACGCTTCGCCTCTCTTGGGGAAGCAGAATAGGTGGAAAGCTTAATTTAAGCGACTCACGTTTTGCGAGAGGTGCGCTCCGGATCCACCCAGCCGACATTGCCGTCAGGGCGGCGATAGACGACAGACAGGCCACCGTGGGCGGCGTTACGGAACATGACGACAGGGTATCCGGTCATATCCAGCTCGGCCACGGCACGACCGACCGTGAGGGTGCGGATCTCGGCTTCGGTCTCGGCAATGACCATACCGACGGGCGGCGGCTCATTGGCGTTCTCGACCTCGCCGAATTCGGCTTCGTCCTCGATCTTGTCGGGGTTTTTGAAGATGGTGAGGGCGGCAACTTCACGGGCTGCGTTCTCGGTCTTCTCGGGCGACAGGCCTTTGGGACCAATATGATGGTCTTTCAGGCGACGCTTGTAGCGGCGGACCCGCTTTTCAAGCTTGTCGAGGCTATCGGAGAAGGCCGCGTGGGCGTCGGGGCCCAGACCGGTCGTTACGAGCGACTGTCCCGACGCGAGTCGGACCCAACAGTCCACGCGATAACCGTGACCATCCTTGGAAACAACGACCTCGGCGTCTTGCGCGCCGCGGGCGAAATATTTGCCAATTCCGTCCTCGAGTTCTTGGGAGATGCGCGAGCCTAACGCTTCGCCAACATCCACTTGCTTACCGGTGACTTGGACTTGCATAGCCATGTCCATAGAACGCGGCTCATTTGATTTGGTGTCAACGTCGATCACCGAAATGTGGTGTTACTGAAACAATTCGGCGTGAGCGTAAAATACTGATTTCTTTAGGGCTCTCAGGCCGCCTTAAGCATGCGTCGACGCTCGACCGAAGATGGAATCCTGAGGGCTTCCCGATACTTGGCAACGGTCCGACGGGCGATATCGATCCCCGCTTCCTGAAGGATTTCGACGATGCGGTCGTCGCTCAGAACTTCGCGGGTCTGCTCTTCGGCATCGATCAGGGCCTTGATACGATGTCGCACCGCCTCGGCCGAGTGGCTGGCCCCGCCGTCGCTGGACTGGATGGCGGCGGTGAAGAAGAATTTCAGTTCGAACACACCGCGCGGGGTGGCGATGTATTTGTTCGATGTCACGCGGCTGACGGTCGACTCGTGCATCTCGATGGCCTCGGCCACGACCTTGAGCGTCAATGGGCGCAGGAACTCGACCCCGAAGGCGAGGAAGGCATCCTGCTGGCGCACGATCTCGCTGGACACCTTCAGAATGGTCTTGGCGCGCTGGTCGAGCGACTTCAGCAGCCAGCTTGCCTGAGACGCACATTCGGCGACGAAGGATTTCTCTGTCTCGCTGCGTGCACCAGCGGCGACATCGGCATGGTAGCGGCGATCCATAAGCAGGCGCGGCAGGGTCTCGCTGTTCAGTTCGACCTTCCAGCCGCCGGCGGGGTCAGGGCGCACATAGACATCCGGCACGACGGTCTGGGCAGGCTCTCCACCAAATCCGGCACCGGGGCGCGGGGTCAGGGCCTGAATCTCGGAAATCATCTCGGCCAGATCTTCGTGGTCGACCCCGCAGGCCTTGCGAAGGCCCGCCAGATCACGGCGCGCCAGAAGGTCCAGATTATCCAGCAGGGCCGCCATGGCCGGATCAAAGCGATTGCGCTCTTCCAGTTGCAACCTGAGGCATTCCGGCACCGAGCGGGCCATGACGCCCGTTGGTTCGAAGCCTTGGCAGACTTTCAAAACGGCTTCGACGCGTTCGGTCTCGACGCCCAGTCGCTCTGCGATCTCTGCCAGATCGGCGCGCAAATAGCCGCCCTCGTCGACACTATCGATCAGGATGGTAGCAATGGCCTGATCGGGGGCGCTGAGGCCCGCCGTGGAGACCTGGGCCATCAGATGCTCTGACAGGGTCAGTTCGTGCCCGTCAGGGCGCTCATAATCGCCTTCGGGGGCATTGCCGCCATTACGAACGCCGGACCAGTCGGACAGGCCCGGTTGGGCGTCTGTGGCGACCTCGTTGCGCTCTCCGGGGGCAGCGTCATAGACGGCCTCTTGCGGGGCATCCAGCGCGCTGGAGGCGGCATCGGAGGTGGTGTCGGCAAAGGAAAGCTCGCTGTCGGAGCCTTCACCGCCGTCGCTATCGCGATCCTTGGCGGCGTCTTCATTATCCTGGCGAGCGAGCAGGGGATTACGCTCAAGCTCGGCCTCGATAAAGGCCTCTAGCTCGAGGTTGGATAGCTGCAGCAGTTTGATGGCCTGCTGGAGCTGGGGCGTAATAACAAGCCCTTGCCCCTGCCTGACCTCAAGCCTTTGCCCGATCAAGATGACACCCCTGAAACCAGCCGCTCCGCATTGGGCCGAAACTGGCCCGGAACTTGCTGTAGTACAGCTTGGCCGATAGCCGTTAACGACTGGTGAGCGCCAGTGCCGACTGTGGTCTAAGGGGAAGAATAGGGGGCGTAGAGACGGCCTTAGCCGTACATCTCGCCCAGATAGGCGCGGCGGACCTCTTCGCTTTCCACGGCCTCCTGAGCGGTGCCTTCAAACAGGACCGAGCCGGAGGTGATGATGGAAACGCGGTCGATGATGTCCAGCGTCTCGCGGACATTGTGGTCGGTGATCAGCACGCCGATGCCCTGACCGGACAGATAGCGGATCACCTGACGGATGTCGGCGATGGCCAGCGGGTCGATACCGGCGAAGGGTTCGTCCAGCAGCATGAAGCTAGGCTTGCCAGCCAGAGCGCGGGCGATTTCCACGCGGCGGCGCTCACCGCCCGACAGGCCCGTAGCAGGGGCCGTGCGCAGGTGGTCGATACGCAGCTCTTCCAGCAGGCGGTTGGTTTCCTCGCGGATGGCGCTCTCGCTGTTGTAGCGAAGCTCCACGACCGAGCGGACGTTCTGCTCGACGTTCATGCCACGGAAGATAGAGGCTTCCTGCGCCAGATAGCCCAGACCCATACGGGCGCGCTGGTACATCGGCTGCTGGGTGATCTCTTCATTGTCCAGCCAGATCGAGCCGCTGTCGGCGGGGATCAGGCCGGTGATCATATAGAAGCAGGTCGTCTTGCCCGCGCCGTTCGGGCCAAGCAGGCCGCAGACCTCGCCGCGCTGTACGTTCAGCGACACGTCGCGAACGACCTGACGCTGGCCAAAGCTGCGGGCAATATTGTTGACGCGCAGACCGCGCTTTTCCTCGGCCACAGGCGCGGTCGCTTGCGGTTCCGGTGGGTTGTGCGGTTCGAGGTTCAGGGCAGACAG
>JAEZHG010000001.1 GCA_023436945.1 Pseudomonadota bacterium
GCCGGTAACCCTTGGCCGTATCCTGTCCATCCTGATGGACGGCAAGCGCAAGGCTGCCTGACTACCCTAGACCGGAAGGCGCTGCCTTGGACCCGATTTCTGAACGTCTCAAGGCGCGCCATCCGCAGCGCATCGACCTGTCGCTGGGTCGTATGCAGGCCCTGTGCGAGGCGCTGGGCAACCCGCAGGACCGTCTGCCGCCCGTCATCCATGTGGCGGGCACCAACGGCAAGGGATCGACTGTTTCCCTGATCCGCGCCATTGCCGAGGCTGCGGGTCTCAAGGTCCACACCTATACATCGCCGCATCTGGTGCGTTTCAACGAACGCATCCGTTTGGCAGGCGAACTGATCACCGATGACCACCTGAACGCCATCCTCGACCGCGTCGAGGACGCCATGGCGGCAACGGGCGGCGAGGCTACGGTGTTTGAAAGCACCACAGCGGCGGGCTTCCTCGCCATGGCCGAAACCCCTGCTGACCTTGCCATTATCGAGGTGGGTCTGGGCGGTGTGCTGGACGCCACCAATGTCATCGAGCGTCCTTTGCTCAGCGTCATCACCCCTGTCGATCTGGACCATGCCGAGTTTTTGGGCACCGATCTGGCGGGCATCGCGCGCGAGAAGGCCGGGATCATCAAGGCGGGTGCTCGCGGCATCATTGCACGCCAGTCCGAGGCCGTGATGGCCCAGATTGAAAAGCGTGCGGCTGAAGTCGGCTCTCCGCTGACGGTTGCCGGTGTCGATTTCGACAGCTTCCAGGAACGTGGACGTCTGGCCTATCAGGACCAGACCTGCTTCCTTGATTTACCGGCACCGGCGCTGGCGGGGCATCACCAGTTTGACAATGCGGGCGTGGCGATTGCCGTCGCGCTTGAACTTGATCTGCCGGAAGAAGCGATCTCTGCGGGACTGCAATCTGTCTTCTGGCCTGCGCGTATGCAGCGGCTAACGGCGGGCCGATATGCCGAAATGGCTAAAGAGGCCGGTGCGGCGCTGTGGCTCGACGGCGGACACAATCCGCATGCGGCGCGAGCCTTGTCGCGAAACATGGCGGGTTATTACCGTCAGGCATCCGGTCCGCTTGTGCTGATCGTCGGCATGTTGGCCAACAAGGATGCGAGCGGCTTCTTCGGGGCTTTGAAGGGCTTGGATGCTCAGGTGATTACCGTGCCGTTCGAAGGCGCGGCTGCGGAGCCGGAAACTCTGGCTTCGATTGCCCGCGAGCAAGGCTTCGAAGCGGTGGCGGCATCCCATGTCGATGAAGCCATGCAGAAGGCTATTGCCGAGGGGGCAGGAACGATCCTGATCTGCGGCAGTCTTTATCTGGCGGGCGAGGTGCTGGGGGCTTCACCCGAAAGCTGGCCGACCTAAAGGCCAAACAAAAAGGGCGACCCGTCGGGGCCGCCCTTTTCTTTTTATCTTACTCGACGCCGGCTTCAGTCAGCCATTCGACGATCTTGCCTTTCGGCATCGGACCGACCTTCATGGCGGTCATCTGGCCGTCCTTGAAGAGCATCAGGGTCGGGATGCCCTTAACGCCCATCTTCGATGGGGTCATGGGGCTGTCGTCGATGTTCATCTTGGCGATGGTGACCTTTTCGCCGATCTCGTCCGACAGTTGTTCCAGAGCCGGACCGATCTGCTTGCACGGACCGCACCACTCGGCCCAGAAGTCCAGCAGGACGGGCTTTTCAGCCTTCAGGACGTCGGTTTCGAAGCTGTCGTCGGTGACCTTGAGCGTGGCCATTATCGTCTCTTTCTTATTTGCAGGGCTGTCGGAACTGCCCGTGTTCACTTGCTGATGTGGGGCAGTTACGGCTGTTAATCAATGGGGACTATGCCAGCGCGGCCATCAAAGCCTCTTGAGATACCGGCATCAGCCTCGGCCCGTCGGTCCAGACCAGAGCCGCCTCGACCGGACGGTCCGGATAGAGCTGGCGCAAGACGGCCGCATAGACCGCCAACTGCGTCAGATAGGCCGGATCGACCTTTTCCAGTTCATCGGGTGCCGGACGGTTGGTTTTGTAGTCCACGACCAGAACCCGCTCCGGCGTAATGACCAGACGGTCGATCTGGCCATTGACCTTGATGCCGTTCAGTTCGGGCGCTGTGCCTGTCAGGGCGACTTCTGCGCGTGAACCTGCACCAAAGACCGGACCAAAGCGTGCATCGTCCAGAACGCTGAAGGCGGCATCGATCATCTCGGCGCGCTGTTCATCGTCCAGATCGACTTCCTTGGACAGCAGGCGGGCTGCGGCCTCGCGACGTTTCTCGACAGCGATATCAGGCAGGCGCTCCAAGAGGCGGTGCACCAGATCACCGCGGCGGAAACGACCCAGCGCCGCGCCGCCTGTCTTGGAAACGGCCAGCGGAGAGGGCGCAGGGATGCGCTTGCGCCCCTCCATCTGCGACGGGGATGCAAAGCGTGCGGCGGCATCGGCTGGCACCTCGCCCGCGACCCATTCAGGCAGGGACACAGGCTTGGCCGACAGCCGTTTTTCCGGTGCCAGCAAGGGCGGCAGGTCGCCAAAATAGGCGCGGCGATCCGGCGTAACCAGCACGCGACCCGTCTCGGCTCCCTGTTGGAAGGTCTGTTGCAGGATGTCCCACCACGAACCCTTCTCGAAGCCGTCCTTGGACTTGCCAGAGGCGCGACCCATGATGATCAGGCGGTCGCGGGCGCGGGTCAGGGCGACATAGAGCAGACGCAGCGACTCCTCGTCCGTGCGTTGCTCACGAAGCTCGCGCGCGGCTTTGGAGGCGTCGCAGTCCTCATCCTTACGGGGGCACATCAGCCAGACATCGCCAGCATCGCCGGACGGCAACGGCATCAGGCGCGGGCCTTGCGGCTTGGCCTTGGATGTGGTGTCGGGAAGGATCACCACAGGTGCCTCAAGACCCTTCGAGCCGTGGACGGTCATGACCCGCACCTCGTTGCGGGCCCCCTCCATCTCGCGCTTCACCTCGACCGAGCTTTGCTCAAGCTCGTAGAGGCAGGTTTCCAGATCACGCCCGCCGCGCTCCTCGGCGGACAGGATTTGCGACAGCGTCTCGTCGATAGCCTCTTCGGCTTCGCGGCCCAGACGGTCGAGGATACGGGCGCGGCCAGAGCGGCCATCCTCGAACACGTGGTTGAGAGCGGCGGCGAAGAAGCTGAACGGGTCCTTGTCACGCGCGGCGATCAGGCGCTGCAACAGGTCGTGGGCCTCGCGCCACTGAGGATGCTCGTCCTTGCGGGCTTGCAGCGTGCCCCAAAGGGTGCGGCGACCACGGGTAGTGAGCGCGGCAAGATTATAGAGGTCATGCGGCTCGCCAAAATCCGGCACGTCGCACAATGGGCTGCGCAGGATTTCCGCCAGCGTCAGATCATCGGCAGGGAACAGGGCAAAGCGGGCCAGCGCCAGCATGTCGTCAAAGACAATATGCTCGGCTAGTTTCAGTCGGTCCGCGCCCGCGACGGGCACACCCAGAACCTTCAGTGCACGTATGATCTCTTCAAAGGTGGCATCGCGACGGCGTACCAGAATGAGGAAATCGCCATAACGGGCCGGGCGATAGTAGGGGCCTTTTTGTTTATCGAAGGCCCAGATGCCGGAGCCGTTCTCGACCTGCTGTTTGATTTCCTGTGCCAGAGCACGGGCCAGTTTCTTGCGGCCGCTGGCTTCGCTTTCCTCGTCGACGGGTGCGGACCATGCCTTCTTCTCGACCTTCTCGGGGTCTTCGAACAAGGGCCACAGCTCGACACAGCCGGGCTGGTTGTCGCGGGCGGGAAGGTGGCGCGGAATGTCGCCTTCGGCCCCGACCAGAGCGCGCACGCGGTCTGGGTGGTCAAAGACCTCGTCGACGAAATCCAGCACCTGTTTGGTCGAGCGGAACGAGGTGTTGAGTTCAACCGGAAGGAACGGGCGATCCACATGGCTGGCCCGCTGGCGATAGGCCTCGGCTTCCTGGCGCAGGCGCTCGGGGCGTGCGCCCTGGAAGGAATAGATCGACTGCTTTTCGTCACCCACCACAAAGACGGTGCGTTCGATGCTGCGTTCGCGCTCCAGACCATCACCGACATAGAAGCTCTCGGTCAGGGCGCGCATGATCTCCCACTGCTCGGGTGCGGTATCCTGAGCCTCGTCGATCAAGATGTGTTCGATGCCACCGTCCAGCTTGAACAGCACCCATGCCGCATTCGACCGCTTGGTCAGTAGCTCGACCGTGCGGCCGACCAGATCGGTGAAGTCGAGCGCGGCTTCCTCGGTCTTGCGGCTCTCGTAGAAGGCGCGGTGAATGCGCGCGAGGGTCAGCAACGCTTCGGTTTCTTCGGCGACCCTTACGGCACGAAGCTGGTTGCGGGTGGCGACATATTTGTCCTGAAGGCTGGTCATCAGGTCGCCCGTCACTGGCGGGATCGACTTAGTGACCATCTTGGCGCGCGGGTCGCCCTTTTGCGTCAGGAAGACAGGAGCTAGGGCATCGAAAGTCCAATTCGACAGCGCCGCGCGCATGGCCTCGGCGATGGTCGCATCGGTCTTGCTACCCGTCTCCATGACAGCCGCGGCATCGCGCCACTCGTCCTGTGACAGGT
>JAEZHG010000024.1 GCA_023436945.1 Pseudomonadota bacterium
GTTGTCGGTCACGGTGCACGATCCGTCGGCATTGAGGGTGACGGTCACCAGATCGGCGTGGCCCGCAAGGGCTTCGTCGATGGCGTTGTCCACCACCTCGTACACCATGTGGTGCAGGCCCGAACCGTCATCCGTGTCGCCGATATACATGCCGGGGCGCTTGCGCACGGCATCCAGGCCTTTGAGAACCTTGATGGAATCGGCGCCGTACTCTGGCGCGGGAGCGGTCTGATCGGTCATAAAAAAATCGGCTCAGGGTCCGTGGGTCGGACAGGGAAAAGGCGGCGGTTTGGCCGCCATTTTCGGGGCGCAATTCAGTGCGTCACGAAGTGTCCAATATATAGGAATTTCCACGCAAAAAGCCAGACTTTGCGCGCTTTAAGAGTGCGGCTTTATCTGCGGCCAAGTTCGGCTAGAAAGCCAGTCCCTGAGGGCTGACACTAACGAACTGTGCGCGGCCTTCCAGAGCCGAAAACAGGGGCCGTTCCGTGCCCGTCATAAAGGCCTGAAGACCAAGGGCCTCGATCTCGTCGAACAGGGCCGCGCGGCGCTCTTCATCAAGGTGGGCAGGGGCCTCGTCCAGCAGCAGAACGGGCTGGGCCGTGCCTTCGGACAGGCGTGCGGTCTGGGCGAGGATCAGGTTCAGGACCAGCGCCTTTTGCTCTCCGGACGAGCCTTCGGCTGCAGGGCGGTTCTTTTCGCGGTGGATGGCGGTCAGGTCCGTGCGGTGCGGGCCGAACAGGCTGCGCCCTGCGGCACCGTCACGGCTTCGGGCGCGCACAAAGCCTTCGCCCAGCATCGACAGGATGTCGCCCTCGTCGGCACCCTCCAGCGCCATCTGTTCGGCAACGCCCTCAAGTCCGAGATCGGCCAGCGGGAAGGGGCGGTCGGCGCGGGCATCAATGCCGTCCTGAAGGGCTTTCAGTGCAGCCACGCGGTTGATGGCAGCACGCGCTCCGGCCTCCGACAGGCGAGCCTCCAGCGCATCCAGCCACAGGGGATCGGGCCGCACATCCTCGTTGGCGAGCAGGCGGATACGCTCGCGTAGGGCCTTCTCATAGTTGGAGATGGCGGCGGCGTGGTCGGGATTGGCAGCAAAGACCAGACGGTCGAAAAACTTCAGGCGGTCGGCGCGGGCATCCGAGAACAGACGGTCCTGTTCCGGCGTCGCCCAGACGGGGCGCAGGTGCTCCAACATCCGGCCCGGTTGGGCGGTCTCGCCGTCGATACGCACGATGCGGCGGGCGGTGGCCCCCATGGTCTGGACACCCGTGCCGATCTTCACCTCGCCATCGGCGGTGTCCAAGGTCGCGGCAATACCCCAAGGGCGGCCCATAGCCTCGCCCGGTTCGCGACGCCCCATCTCCGCTGCCGTCGCGCCGCGTAGTCCCTTGCCGGGCGTCAGCAGGCTGATGGCTTCCAGCAGATTGGTCTTGCCCGAGCCATTCGGTCCGAACAGCACCACAGGCCCGCCGGACAGGTCCAGACGGGATGCGCCGTAAGAGCGGAAATCGGTAATGGCGAGGGAAGTAAGGCTCAAAGGTCGGGCGGTCTGGTTAGGGATTTGCCCGTCCTAGCATCGGGGCTGTTTTCTGTCGCGCCAACGGCAAAAGAAAAGACCCGTCCAGCGAGGCTGAACGGGTCTTGTTCCTGTAATGCTGAAACGATCAGACGCGCAGCGGCATCAGAACGTATTGAACGCCAACGTCCGCTGGATCGAGGACCAGCGTCGGGCTGGCCGGATCGGCGAATTTGAAGGTGGCGATTTCGCCGGTGATCTGACCGGCGACGTCCAACAGATAGCGGGCGTTGAAGCCGATTTCGAACGGCTCTTCGGAATAGCCGATTTCAACCTCTTCCTCGGCCTGACCGGCTTCCATATTGCGGACGGTCAGTTTCACGCGGTCGTTGTCGAAGGCCAGCTTCACCGAGCGGCTCTTCTCAGCCGAGATGGTGGCCACGCGGTCAACGGCCTTGGCGAACAGGCTGTTGTCGATGTCGGCCTGCTTGTCATTGCCCTTGGGAATGACGCGCAGATAGTCGGGGAAGGCACCATCGATGACCTTGGAGGTCAGGCTGGCTTCACCGAACTCGAAACGGATTTTCTGTGCCGAGACCTGAACCTCGACCGGACCTGCGCCATCGTCGAGCAGGCGGCGGACCTGGTCCACGGTCTTGCGCGGCACGATCACACCCGGACCGCCAGCAGCACCTTCCGGAGCTGGCGTTTCGGCCAGAGCCAGGCGGTGGCCGTCGGTGGCAACAGCGCGCAGCAGCGGAATGCCGCCGTCAGCCACGGTGTGCAGATAGAGGCCGTTCAGATAGTAGCGCGTCTCTTCGGTCGAGACGGCAAAACGGGTCTTGTCGATCAGGCGGGCCAGATCTTCCTTCGGCAGGGTGAAGCGAGCGCCAGAGGCCTCGTTCGACATGACGGGGAAGTCGCCAGCCGGAAGAACCGGAAGGTTGAAGCGCGAACGGCCTGCGGCGACGACCAGACGCGGGTCGTCGTTCGAATAGGACAGGCTGACCTCCGCACCGTCCGGCAGTTTGCGGACGATTTCGTACAGGGTGTGTGCCGGAGCCGTGATCTGGCCCTCGACGTTCACCTGTGCCTCGGCCTCGTCGACCATTTCCATGTCGAGATCGGTAGCGGCAAACGACAGACGGTCGCGGCCTGCGGTCAGCAGAACGTTCGACAGGATCGGAATAGTGTTGCGACGCTCGACGACGCTCTGGACGTGGCCCAGAGCACGGAGAAGCGCGGAACGTTCGATAGTCAGCTGCATATGGTCTCGCCCGGTCGCGATCAGGATAGACGCCCCTGATCGAAATATATGGAGGATGACAGTAGCGGATTGCGCGACAGCCGCAACGGTAGAGCCACCTTCACGGTAGGCTTACCCCAAAAAACGGCCCAGAAAATCCACAGACCGCACGAAAAAGCCGCGCCTTGGGGTAAGGCGCGGCCAGTTCGGTGACTTTGTGTCGGGTCTTAACCGCGCAGCTTGCGCGTCAAGGCCTCGACGTCGCGGGCGATCTGTTCGTCCTGCGACAGCAGTTCCTCGATCTTGCGCACACCGTGCAGCACGGTGGTGTGGTCGCGGCCACCGAAGCGACGGCCAATGTCCGGATAGGAACGGGTGGTGTGCTGCTTGCACAGATACATGGCGATCTGACGCGGGCGGGCGATGGCACGGGTGCGACGCTCGCTCAGCAGATCGGCCTGTTTCAGGCTGAAGTGGTCGGCAACGGTTTTCTGGATTTCGTCGACGGTGATGCGACGCTCCGGACCACCGCGCATCGAGGTGCCCAGCAGGGACTGAACTTCTTCGATGGTCAGGGTCGACAGGCGTGCGCCAGCGACAGCGGCCAGGGTGTTCACGGCACCTTCGAGTTCACGCATCGAACCCGGAGTGCGGTCCACCATGTGTTCCAGAACTTCCGGACGGGCTTCACCCGACACAACGCCGAGCTTGGCCAGCGAACGCAGACGGTTCTGGGCGACAGCGACCTTGAGGGTGCGGTCGGCAGCTTCGATCGGGCAGGTCAGGCCAGCGGCAAGGTGGCTGCGCAGGCGCGGCTCGATGTCGGTCAGCTGGACCGGCGGGCGGTCAGCCGACAGGACGATGCGCTTACCGTCTTCGATCAGCGAGGTCAGGGTGTTCAGCAGTTCTTCCTGGGTGGAAGTCTTGCCGCCTACGAACTGGACGTCGTCGAGCAGGAGGATGTCTGCCGAACGCAGGCTTTCCTTGAAGGCGTTGGTCGAACGGTCTTGCATGGCGCGCACGAAGGTCGACAGGAAGCGCTCGGCGGTCAGGTAGATCACCTTGGCGTCCGGACGCAGGCGCTGGGCTTCCCATGCGATGGCATTCAGCAGGTGTGTCTTGCCGTAGCCGTACGGGCCGCAGAAGAACACTGGATTGAAGTGGCCGTCAGCCCAAGAGGCGACTTGTTTTGCAATCGCCAGAGCGAAGGCATTGCCGTGGCCCTCAACGAAGCTGTCGAAGGTCAGACGCTCTTGCAGGCCTGCTGCACGGACAGCGCGGGCGCTGTCGGCAGAAGCGGCAAAGGCCGGAGCAGCCGGAGCCGCCACGGGCGCGGTGCTGATCGAGTTCAGGCGCGGCGTTTCGCGAGCGACGGACGGCAGGACAGAGCCCACCTCGGCGCGGCAGCGCACATCCAGACGACGCGACAGGCCGTCCAGGCCCAGCCACAGCTCATTCATACGACGCAGAGCGTTCTGACGCACCCAGTCACGCGCATAGGCGGTGGGGGTCACAAGGATCAGGTTGCCCGAAGAGTCCACGCGCACAGCCGAGGGCGCGATATACGAACTAAAGGGACCATCGCCGATTTCGGCCTTCAAGCGGTCAGCCGCTTCCGTCCAGATACGGTCCGGATCGGTCATTTGCCCCATAGCAACACCCCCCATCATCTTAGAAACACCCGCCAGAGTTTGTTTTCGTTCACCGTTGCAACGCGAACTTCAGGGGCTGGCATCAGGGACGACTTCTCCTGTCACGCCAAACCGGAGTTTTGGCGCGTGGGGTCGTTCTCGCAGACAGACAGCTCCGCCGAGGGAAACACTTGATTTCCCACGTCTTCATCCTTGGGGATGGAAGTGCGTTACCCCTTGAACTTACTCAGCGGCGTGAGGGAATCAACGGAGATTCCGACTCATTTATGCACTTAAATTTGTTGACTCGCGCAAACCACGATGGGGCTTGAATAAAACGCTTTTTATACCCGTGAAACGAACGTGAATCAGTCAAGCTTGGTTGGTTTCTGACAGCAAGAAGGCGAGACAGCATGAGCCATCTCGCCTTTGAAATCGTTCGATTTTCTTGCAATACCCGTATCACGGGTATTTTTGCGTAAGGACCAATCCCTAGCTAAAAAGTTTGTGAAAACTCGTCAGCTTCGGGAGGGGTGCTTAGGCGGCCGACAGCTTCTTCAGCTGGGCAGCCAGACGGCTGACTTTACGCGAGCCGGTGTTCTTGTGGACCACGCCCTTCGAAACGGCGCGCATCAGTTCCGACTGAGCGGTGATGAAAGCAGCCTTGGCAGCTTCCACGTCACCACCGGTGACAGCTTCTTGGAACTTGCGCAGGTAGGTACGAACGCGGGTGCGACGAGCCTTGTTCACTGCGGTGC
>JAEZHG010000028.1 GCA_023436945.1 Pseudomonadota bacterium
ACACCGCAGGAAAACAAGGCTCCGGCCACGGCGCGACTGCTGCAAAAGCTGTTCGAGGATGCCGAGGCGACCTCTACGATTGTGAAACTGCGCGAGTTCCGCGCCCGTCCTGTGGGGGACGACCCCACCCGCGAAGCCTGCCAGCGGGTATCGCCTGCCGGACGCAATAGCGCATCACACCCTTCGGGCACCGCCACCGTCGCCGCAGCCTATGGCGAGGCCATGGCCGCGATTGCACCGGACCACGCCGATGAGGCCCGAGAGATCGGCCGCCAGATCGCGCTCAGTCGCGCCATCTGCGGCATGCACTATCCCTATGATGTGCGGGTCGGCTACCACCTCGGTACCACGGTCTTCGAGCAGGCGGTAAAGGCTCCGGAGTTCGAGACCGATCTGGCGGCAGCGCGTACGGAAGTGGCGGCCTTGCGCGCGCTCGGGGAAACCAACCCAGCCTGTGCGGCCGAGCGCCGTGCACTGGAAATGACGCGCGACCTGAGCCTGTGATTACGGCCTTGGTTGCCAGCCTCTTGGCTGGCTACCCACCCAAGCCACAATGCACCCCCGAGCAGATGCAGTCCGTTCTGCACGTTACTGATGCTCCGCTCAGCCTCACATGCTCGGTCACACTGCAATCTGGCCAACGCATTACCCGCCCCTTGCGCCTGGAGGGGGCACAGCCAAGCGGCATGCGCATTGACTGCAAGGGCGGCACGATTGGCCGTGAAGGGCGTCCAGTGACCACTGGGCAGCCCACAGTGGCCATCTGGTCCACAAAACAGGCTGACGGGACATGGCAGCGGCCCCAAAGCATCACCATCAGCGACTGTCACATCATCGGCAATGTGCGCATCTGGGGCATGGGATCGGATGGCAGCTATGACGACCTGCGCGCCTCATCGAGACAGCAGGGTCATGTGGCCAGAACACAGGCAGCGGCTCCTAGACATATTTGGCTGGAGAACCTGACCATCACGGGGCGCGGATCCATTCCGCTCTATGTCGGGCCGGGGGTGACGGAGATCACACTTCGCAACTCGACCCTGAACGGGACTACGACCGCTACAGCCATCTATCTGGATGCCGAGAGCGCCAACAACCGCATCGAGGACAACCGTATCCTGACCCGCACTGGCCGCGAGATGATCGCCATCGACGGATCGGCGGGCAATGTGATTACGGGCAACCGCTTCGACCTTCACGGCCAGCCCGGCATCTACCTCTATCGCAACTGCGGGGAGCGGGGCGTGGTGCGCCACCAGACGCCGTCCAACAACCGGATCGAGGGTAACAGCTTTACCGGCGCATCATGGCTGCGCCCGCGGCTTGTGGTGGAGAATGCCCGTAATGGCCGACGTTCATACTGCGGCGACGATGCGGGCTATCCCTTCGGAAGCAGCGTCGATGACCGCGACAACGCCAGCGGCAACACCATCCGCAACAACACCCGATAAGCAAAAGGCGGGGCCATCAGACCCCGCCTTTGAACTTTAGACCTTCTTGGTGCCGGTCAGCGAACCGAACAGGTCGGTGCGGCGATCACGGAAGAAGCCCCACGCCGCACGGTGACGGTCGAGGAAATCGAGGTCGAAGGTCGAGACCAGCACACCCTCTTCGTCACGGCCAAAGCTCTCGACCAGATCACCACGGTGGTTGGCGATGAAGCTGTGACCGTAGAAGGTCTGGCCGGCTTCGGTCACCTGCTCCTGGCCGATGCGGTTGGCACCGACGACAGGCACGACGTTCGAGACGGCGTGACCCTGCATGGCACGCTGCCACGGGGCGGCGGTGTCGAGGCTGTCGTCGTGCGGCTCGGTGCCGATGGCGGTCGGGTACATCAGCACCTCTGCGCCTTGCAGCATCATTGCGCGGGCGCATTCCGGATACCACTGGTCCCAGCAGATGCCAACGCCGATCTTGCCGAAGCGGGTGTTCCAGACCTTGAAGCCCGTGTCGCCCGGACGGAAGTAATATTTCTCCTGATAGCCCGGACCGTCAGGGATGTGGCTCTTGCGATAGACGCCCATCGCCTCGCCGTCCGCATCGAGCATGACCAACGAGTTGTAGTACATCGGCCCCTCACGCTCGAAGATCGAGACGGGGATGGCGACACCCAGTTCCTTGGCAATCGGCTGAAGCTGGGTCACGCACGGGTGCTTGTCCCACTCATAGGCGTGCTCGAACCAGTGCTCCTCCTGCGAGACGCAGAAGTACGGGCCTTGGAACAGTTCCGACGGCAGGATCACCTGAGCACCGCGCGAGGCGGCCTCGCGGATAAAGCCGATGGTCTTGTCGATGTTGTCCTGAAGATCGTTGCCGTAGGAGGTCTGGATACCGGCGACGGTGATTTCACGGGCCATTATGCGGGCTCCTGCTGGCTGATGCAGTGGAACGAACCGCCACCGGTCAGGATGGCGATGGACGGCGACGGGATGATCTGGTGGTTCGGTAGAACGGTTGCCAGAGCCTCGCAAGCGAGGCGTGCAGCCAGTTCGTTGCCATAGGTCGGAACGACCACTGCACCGTTGGTGATCAGGAAGTTCATGTGGCTGGCAGGAATCGGACGCTCGTCCTCGTCCAGCACCAGACCCGGCGACGGAATACGCAGCACCTTGATCTGACGGCCCGCCGCATCGGTCGATTCCGACAGAATGCGGGCGGTCTCGTCATAGACCTCGGCGTTCGGGTCATTCGGACCGAAAGCAATCGGGCAAGCCACAACACCCGGCGCAACAAAGCGGGCCAGATTGTCGACGTGACCGTCAGTGTGGTCGTTCAGCAGGCCGTCGCCCAGCCAGATCACCTTCTTGGCACCCATGGCTTCAGCAAAGGCCGCTTCGGCCTGTTCCTGCGTCCAGCCTTCGTTGCGGTTCTTGTTCAGAACGCACTGGCGGGTGGTCAGGATGGTGCCTTCACCGTCGTGATCGACAGCGCCGCCTTCGAGGATGAAGTCGTGACGGGTCAGGGCCACACCGGTCTGCTCGCCGATCTGGTCAGCGACCTGATCGTCATACGGCAGGTCGTATTTGCCGCCCCAGCCATTGAAGGTGAAGGCATTGGCCGTCTTGGAGCCAGCACCGAAAATCGGGCCGGTGTCACGCAGCCAGATATCGCCGAAGCGACCGGCAACGATCTCTACGTTCGGGGCATCGGCAAAGCGGGCGCGAGCAGGTTCGGCAGCTTCTTCATTGCCGGTCATCAGCTTGACCTTGACGCCGCCCGGACCTGCCAGAGCGCGAACGAGGGCTTCGACCTCGTCCTGTGCCTCTTCGAGGTCTTCTTGCCAAAGCTCGGCGTGGCTGGGCCAGCCAACCCACATAGCACTTTGCGGTGCCCATTCGGCGGGGATCGGAGCGGTGTTCATGGGGCGTCCTCGAAAGGGCGTGGAAACAGAAAAACGAACGCGCGAGATAGGACTTATGGCCCTCAAGTTCAATGCATCAGCGACCAAAGGGTAGCATCCGACAAAGAGAAAGGGCGGTCCGTTACCGGAC
>JAEZHG010000008.1 GCA_023436945.1 Pseudomonadota bacterium
GATCGAGATCGCCTAAGATGATTTTGCGGCCCGAATCCCCTGCGGATCGGGCCGCAGTTCATTCACTGACCCGTTTGGCGTTTACGGGTCATCCCCACAGTGACGGGTCCGAGCCACGCATCATCGACGCGCTGCGCGATGCCAAGGCCCTGACCATTTCCATTGTGGCGGAATTGGAAGGCCAGATTGTTGGCCACGCCGCCTTCTCTCCCGTTGAATGGTGTGATCAAGCCGCATGGTTCAGTCTGGGGCCGGTCTCGGTCCATCCCGAACTGCAAGGCCGTGGCATCGGTCAGAAGCTGATCGAGAGCGGGCTGGAGCAGCTCAGGGTCATTGGTGCCAATGGCTGTGTGGTGATGGGCGATCCCGCCTATTACGGGCGCTTCGGTTACGTGCAGGACGCGCGCTTCACCTATCCTGGCGTTCCGGCCGAGTATTTCACGGTCCTGATCTGGAATGAGCCGGATGAAGGTCTGTCCGGCCCTGTGAAGTATCATCCGGCATTCGGATAGGCCGATCCTTTTTCGCTATCGTTTCTAGCGCTTCCCCCTTGCAGGACGCCGTTCGCTTGCGCATCAAGTATGCAAGTAACAGCGACTAATCCACGGAGGGATCCCGCCCATGACCTTTACCCTGACTTCCAACGATCTGACCGACGGAGGCCAACTGCCGGATGCGCAGGTTTACGCCAAGGGCAATGTCTCGCCGCACCTGAAGTGGTCGGGCGCGCCGGAAGGCACCAAGTCTTTCGCCATCACCTGCTATGACCCTGACGCGCCAACGGGCTCGGGCTTCTGGCACTGGACCGTGGCCAATATCCCTGCCGATGTGACCGAGCTCGAAGAGGGTGCAGGATCGCCGGACGGTAGCAAGCTGCCGACGGGTGCTATTCAGGGCCGCACCGATTTCGGCCAGCCGGGCTTTGGCGGCGCTGCTCCGCCCGCTGGCCATGGCCCGCACCGCTATATCTTCACCGTCTTTGCCGTCGACACCGACCGTCTGGACGTGACCGCCGACAATTCTGGCGCGGTTTACGGCTTCAATCTGCACTTCCACACCCTCGCCAAGGCGTCGATCACCGGCATCTACGAGAACAAGGGCGAGTAAGAGCATGGGAAAGGATAGGCATGAGAAACTGTCCGTCCTGCCACAGCTCTATTCAGACCTAATGGCGCGGCCTCTCGTCCCCCTGACGAAGGGCCGTTTGCCTGTCAGGGACGCGCTCTACATTCTTTATGAGCACGGCCAGCCGATCCTTGCCGGAAGTCCGCCAAATCTGGACGAGGTGCGCATCCTGTCGCCCTCGTTCCGTGCGGGTTTCAGCTTGCGGATCAGCACGTCGCGTTACAGCAGCAGCAGCCCGATTGAACCCTCGAAAAGACCGCGCCTTGCGGACCAGCATCCCCGCCCTCGTCCTTCATCCATCGAGGCTAAATGGTTGATGGTGCCGGATATGACGCAGCGCATCGCGCTGGAAGCTCTGGTGCTGGAAAAGCTGAAACTGACCATTACCGATCCGCGCCTGAGGATCGCCGTGGGGCGGCACGAACTGAACAGCGCCGCTTTCTAAACGGGCCCCCTGCCCCTATATCGCAAGCGTCGTTTGCGACACCTCCCCCACGAGTACGGCCCCTACATGTCCCAAGTTTCCAATCGGCCCACACAGGCTGAAACCGTTCTGCCGTCTATGCGGCAAGTCATTCTGGTGCTGCTGGCACTGGCGACGGGCGGGTTCGCTATCGGCGTGACCGAGTTTGCGGCCATGAGCATCCTGCCGGACTTTGCAAAGGGTCTGGGCGTGGACGAGCCGACCGCGGGCCATGTCATCAGTGCCTATGCCGCAGGTGTCGTCGTGGGTGCGCCTGTGCTGGCCGTGATGGGGGCGCGTTTCCCGCGCTGGCTGCTGCTGGTGGTATTTATGGGTCTGTTTGCCATCGGCAATGGTCTCAGTGCCATCGCCCCGACCTATGAGACCATGCTGCTGTTCCGCTTCCTCAGCGGCATTCCGCACGGGGCCTATTTCGGTGTCGCGGCCCTGATGGTGGCCAGTATTGTGCCGCTACACATGCGCTCTCGTGCGGTATCCACGACTTTGCTGGGTTTGACGGTGGCCACACTCGTCGGCGTTCCTTTAGCCAATATGATCAGCCAGAACTTCGGCTGGCGCTGGACCTTTGCGATTGTCAGCGGTCTGGCGATCCTGACCATGGTATTGGTGGCGATCTTTGCGCCACGCGATGCAGGTGATCCCGACGCCGTGCCGCTGCGCGAGTTGGGCGCGCTGAAGAATACGCAGGTGTGGCTGACGCTCGGTGTCGGTGCCATCGGCTTTGGCGGTATGTTCAGCGTCTATGCCTATCTGGCCTCTACGGCTCAGGCGGTGACGGGCGTTGCGGCCAGCACCCTGCCTATGATCTTTGCCGTGTTCGGTGTGGGTATGATGGCGGGCAACATTATTGGCGGATGGGCCGCAGACCGTTTCGGCATGAAGGCCGCAGGCGGCCTGCTGCTTTGGAGTGCCTTTGCCCTGTCGCTCTATGCACTGGCCGCGCCTCGCCTTGAGACCCTGCTAATCATTATCGTGCTGATCGGCATTGGCGGAGGTTTGGGCTCGATCCTGCAAACGCGACTGATGGATGTGGCGGGCGATGCCCAGACGCTGGCCGCCGCCCTGAATCACTCAGCCTTCAACTTTGCCAATGCGCTGGGTCCGCTGCTGGGCGGGATGGCGATTTCGGCAGGTTTCGGATGGACCTCGACCGGGTATGTCGGGATGGGTCTGGCCCTTGGCGGCTTTGCGATCTGGGCCATTGCCTATGTGACCGGCAAGAAATCCCTAAAGATTCAAAACCAGTGAAACCTGTGACTGACATTCCGTCCAAACGGTGCTACGAGGCCCGCCCATGAGCGCAGCCGTCATCGTATTCCCCGGTTCCAACTGTGACCGCGACTGTAAAGTCGCTGTCGAACGCTCCACTGGCGAGCAAGTGTCCATGGTCTGGCATGCCGAGACCGAACTGCCCAAGGGGCTGGACCTGATCGTCATTCCGGGCGGGTTCTCCTATGGCGACTATCTGCGCTGTGGCGCGATGGCGGCCCAGTCGGCGATCATGCCGGCCATCAAGAAGGCTGCAGAGGATGGCGTGGCCATCGTCGGCATCTGCAACGGTTTCCAGATCCTGTGCGAGACCGGCCTGCTGCCGGGCGCGCTGCTGCGCAACAAGGGCCTGAAATACATCTGCAAGCCGATCAGCCTGCAGGTTGCCAACAAGGACACCCGCTTCACCAAGCTCTATGGCGAGCAGTCCGAGGTCATCATGACCCAGGGCAATGGCGACGGTAACTACTTCGCCGACGAAGAGACCCTGAAGCGTCTTGAAGACAACAATCAGGTCGTCTTCCGCTATGTCGACAACCCGAACGGTTCGGTCAACGACATCGCCGGCATCATGAACGAGCGTGGCAATGTCATCGGTATGATGCCGCACCCTGACCGCGCCTTTGAGGCAGAGCTGGGCAGCGCCGACGGTGCCACCCTGTTCCAGAGCATCTACCAGACGCTCTAAGCGCCATCATAGCCTACGAGATTACAGCACCCCCGCTCCGAAAGGATCGGGGGTGTTTTCGCATATTGCCTTGTGAATACAGATAGATGATCTGCGGCTTAGAAAAACCTTAACCGCGCTCTCCCCATAGATTTTAAGAACCCTGTTACTTCCCCTTTGACAAGCTTGGCCGCTGCGATCAACTAGCGCCGAACGGGGGAAATATTCATGTTACGTAACCTGGCCGCGATCGCAGCACTGATCGCCCTGAGCGCCTGCGCCACACCCTATGTGGCCACGCCCTATGAACGCGCACAGCACAATATCCAGCGCGTTTCGATCATCGACGACGCCATGCCGGATGACGCCATCGCCTATGAGGTCGCCTCGGCAGGTTCGAACTTCGGCCTGATTGGCGCTCTGGTCGATGCAGGCATTCAGGCCAGCCGCCGCAACGCCGTCAATGAGGCGCTGGACAGCGTCAACTTCGACGCCGAAGCCCAGCTGGAACAGCGTCTGAGCAGCAGCCTGTCGTCGCTGGGTTACAATGTCGCCCCGCTTACCGCGAACACCCGCACCAAATACGACTTTATGGAAGCCTATCCGGAGACCTCCGGTGTGGATGCCCTGCTGGATGTTTCGGTGCAGCACTATGGCTACCTGTCGGCCGGTATGGGCCAGCCGTTCCGCCCGTCTGTCAGCGCCCATGTGCGTCTGGTCAAGGCGGACGACAAAACTACACTGATGGAAAACATCATCTACTACAACGTGATGTATCCGCAGGATGGCACCATCACCCTGCCGCCCAATCCGGAATACGAGTTCAAGAACCGTGAGGCCCTGCTGGAGAACCCGCAGCGTCTGGCCGACGGTATCAACGACGCCATCAACGAAGTCGTCGCCACCACCATCCGTCTGCTTCAGTAGGGATGACGGGGATGAACGCCATCCGCACCGTTGCGGTACTGGGTCTGGCAAGCTCGCTCGTGGCCTGTGTCACGGTCGAGCCGCCACCGCTGCCTGCCCTGACCTATGCCAACCAAGCCTGTACCGCATCGCCGGACCTGTCCGCCGCCATTTCGCTGACACCGGATAAGGAACGGGCTGTGCATCTGGTCATGGCCGAGGTGAACGAAACCGCCGCCTGCATCATGCGCAACGGTGTGGCCGTGCCCTATGTGGTTCTGGCCCTGCCAGCGGACCATGACGACAAGACCCTGATCGTCGGATCGCAGTTGGACGTGAACCGCATCTTTGCGCCCGAGGTTCTGATTCTCGATGCACAAGGCAACGAGACGCGCAGCTTTGGCCGTGACGAGTATTTCTATCGCGGCACCATCTATTCCGTTCAGTTCCGCCCTCGCGAGAATGAACGCTTTGTGCTGGTGGCTGGTGCGCCGGAGCTGGTGGGACGCGAGTACAACGCTATCCAGATCGGCACCAATACGGTCTCGACCTATACGCCCTATGGCGGCGCGAGCTGGACATCAGGCAGCGAAGCCGCAACCAGACGCACCTTCGCCTATAACGGCACGGTCAAGGTTCAGATCAACGACACTGACACCGAAGAAGCCAAGTAAGGCCCAGCAACAAAACAGCGCCAGACACTGGCGCTGTTTTCAATTCTAGCTGATCCTATTTGCGATCCAGAACGCTGGCAGAGCGGCCAATATCACTCTCGATCGTGCCGTCTTTTTTCTTGGCGGGGTCAGAGGTTTCAAGCGTGCCCTTCTCGCCGCTCTCGCCGATGGCGGCCAGTTCGCGGGCACCGACACCCAGTCCCTGCTGGACGGCGCGGTTGGTATCGACCTCTTCCGGCTCGTTGTCGAAATCGTCTTGAGGACGGTCGGCCATAGCTGTCTCCCTTCGGGCAATATCCTTTTCAGATAAAGGGTTAATCCCCTCGGCCAACGACCGGTTCCGTGAACCAACAGACAGCCCGTGCGTATTGTTGTTACGCAAACTGTTCAGGTTCCCCCATGTCCTCGATCCTTCGCCCGACACCGGCACAGAAGACGCGCCGATATATTGTTCTCGCTGCGGCCCTGTTCGCCGTTCTGGTTCCTCTGCTTCAGACATTGGCCAACTGGGGCCTGTCGCAAGCCGAGTTTGCGGCGGACGGTAACCAGACGCTTCGCGTGGCGGGCTATGCCTTCTCGATCTGGAGCCTGCTCTATTTCGGCATCCTCGCCTATGCCGTGCGTCAGGTCCTGCCGCAGACGGGCGAGAGCACGCTGATCAACCGTCTGGGCTATCCCTCGGCAGTGACCTTCTTCGGTATCGGTCTCTGGATCGTCATGTCCGCGCTGGACCTCAAGGTCGCCAGCGTCTGGGTGATTTTGGCCAGTCTGGTCGCCCTTGTGGTGCCGATGATCCTTGTCAGCCGCACCATCCGCGAGACCTCGCTGATGAGCCGTGACCGTATGCTGGTCATCTGGCCTCTGGGGGCGCTGGCGGGCTGGCTGACGGTCGCGGCACCGCTGAACCTGATCACCACGCTGACGGCATTTGACGCCCTGCCCGCGGCCCTGTCGCCGACCATGTGGGCGATTGTGTTTGTGGCGATCACCACCTTGGTGACCATTGGCGTGACCGCTTCGCTTCGCACCTTCGCCTATCCGATTCCCGTCGCATGGGGACTGGTCGGGGCCTTTGTGGCGCACAAGATCGACAATCCGGTCCTGTCCTATGCCGCGCTGGCCGCTGCATTCGCAGTGGTTGTATTCGGAGCGATTTTTGCCTTTGGGCTGCGCCGCGTAAAATAACAGCCTTGGAAAGCTGATATTCCGGCAAACGGTGGCTGACAGACGGAGCGGACAACGCTAATAGGCGCGTTCATGAGCGCGCCCCAAAAGACCACCGCCCAACTGGCCGAAGAGTACGGCCTCGCCCCTAACGAATATCAGGTCCTGCTGGACCGGTTGGGTCGTGAGCCCAATCAGGTCGAGCTGGGCGTCTTCTCGGTGATGTGGTCCGAGCACTGCTCGTACAAGTCCTCGAAGAAGCAGCTGATGAAGTTCCCCGTCACGGGTGATCGCGTCATCTGCGGTCCGGGCGAGAACGCTGGCGTTATCGATATCGATGACGGCGATGCCTGCATCTTCAAGATGGAAAGCCACAACCACCCGTCCTACATCGAGCCTTACCAAGGCGCGGCGACGGGCGTGGGCGGCATCATGCGCGACGTCTTCACCATGGGCGCACGCCCTGTGGCCCTGCTGAACGCCCTGCGTTTCGGTGAGCCAGCCCACGAAAAGTCCAAGCGTCTGGTTTCGGGCGTGGTGGCCGGTATCGCTGGCTACGGCAACTGCGTCGGCGTTCCGCCCGTTGCGGGCGAGACCAACTTCCACAAGGGCTACAACGGCAACATCCTGGTCAACGCCATGTGCGTGGGCCTGGCCCGTGCCGACGAGATCTATTATTCGGCCGCACCGGAAGCCGGTCACGACGTGGTCTACTTCGGTTCCAAGACCGGCCGCGACGGCATCCACGGCGCGACCATGTCCTCGGCTGAGTTCGACGATGAGTCGGAAGCCAAGCGCCCGACCGTTCAGGTCGGTGACCCGTTCGCCGAAAAGCTGCTGATCGAAGCCACGCTGGAACTGATGCAATCGGGTGCAGTAGCCGCCATTCAGGACATGGGTGCTGCTGGCCTGACGTCGTCGTCGGTCGAGATGGCCGGCAAGGGCGGCGTGGGTATCGAACTGGACCTCGACAAGGTTCCGCAGCGCGAAACCGAAATGACCGCCTATGAGATGATGCTGTCGGAATCGCAGGAGCGTATGCTCGCGGTTCTGAAGCCGGGCTTTGAAGAGACCGGTTACCGCATCTTCAAGAAATGGGGTCTGGACTTCGCCATCATCGGCAAGACCACCGACACCGGCCATCTGGTGCTGAAGCACAAGGGCGAGACCGTCTGCGACGTGCCGCTGGCTCCGCTGTTCGACGATGCGCCGCTCTATGACCGTCCGTGGGTCCAGCCGGAACTGCATCCGGCCCTGACGCCCGCCGAGGTTCCGGCACCGGAAAGCTGGAACGATGCCGTTCTTTCGGTACTGACATGCCCGGACATGGCCTCCAAGCGCTGGATCTGGGAACAGTATGACCGTCACGTGATGGCCGACACCCTGCAGGATTCGGCCACGGGCGCAGACGCTGGCGTGGTTCGTGTTCACGGCACCGAAAAGGGTTTGGCCGTGACCTCGGACTGCACCCCGCGCTATGTCCAGAACGACCCGTACGAGGGCGGCAAGCAATGCGTTGCTGAAGCTTGGCGTAACCTGACGGCTGTGGGTTCGCGCCCGATCGCCATCACCGACAACCTGAACTTCGGCAACCCGCAGCGCCCTGAAATCATGGGCCAGATCGTGCGCGCCACCGACGGTATGGCCGAGGCCTGCCGCGAGCTGGACTTCCCTGTCGTCTCGGGCAACGTCTCGCTCTACAACGAGACCAATGGCGTCGCCATTCCGCCGACCCCGACCGTGGGCGCAGTTGGCCTTCTGCCGAACTATGACGTGGTCACCGGCTTTGGTGGCGCAGCCGAGGGCGATGCCCTTGTGCTGATCGGCGAGACCAAGGGCTCGCTGGGCGCGTCGATCTATCTGCGCGAAGTGCTGGGCCGCGAAGACGGTGCACCGCCGCCGGTTGACCTAAAGCTTGAACGCAAGACCGGCGACTTCGTGCGCTCTCTGATCGAAGCTGGCGAACTGACGGTCGTGCACGACCTGTCGGACGGTGGTCTGGTCGGTGCGGCGGGCGATATCGCTCTGGCCTCGGACGTCGGCGTTCAACTGAACGCTGGCGAGGCTGCGGCCCACGGCTTCTACTTCGGTGAGGATCAGGCCCGCTATCTGGTGGCCGTGGTCAATGCTGATGAAATCATCGCCAAGGCCAAGGCCGCCGGTCTGGTTGCCTCGGTTGTCGGTAAGGTCGGCGGGAACGACTTTGCCGGTTCGAGCGCTTCGGGTGAACTGTTCCGCATTCCGGTTTCGCACCTGCGCGAAATGCACGAGAGCTGGATGCCGAACTGGATCGAAGGCTAACCCCTAGAAGGTAATCTCCTATGCGCCGTCTCCTCCTTGCCGCCGCCCTGCCTCTGGTTCTCGCCGCCTGTGATGGTGGTGGTGATCCGGTCCAGCAAGCCGTCAAAGAGGTTTCGGCCAACAACCACGCCCGCACCGTCAAGGATGGTGCGGTGTCTGGAGGAGAGGTCGATCATGCTGCCATGGGTCATGCGATGCATGGCAGCAACGGCCCGACCGAGGCCGACAAACTCTATGCAGAGGGCGAGGCAGAGATGCACCGCCTGATGGCCGAGGCTTCGGGCAAGACCGCTGACGAAGCCTATGTGAACAAGATGATTGCCCACCATCTGGGCGCGGTTGAAATGGCCCGCACGGCGCTGGCCAATGCCAAGGACCCGCAGGTCCGTCAGTGGGCACAGGGCGTGATCGACGCTCAAGAGCGCGAAATCGCCGAAATGAGAGCGTGGAAACCCGCTAGCTGATCGAATTCTCGAAACAGCGGTCTTTCATTACATGATAGCCTTGTCTAGACGCCCGAGTGTTTCCTCGCAGGGTGGATAGAATGACGCTTGCCCGCACCACATCGCGACAGCGCATTGCCATTGTGCTTCCGCCGAACAGCCGCTTCTGCGCTACCCGTCCCAACTCGATGGAGACGGTGATCCGCACGCTTTTGCCGCATCGTTCGGCAGATGAGGATGTGGCCGTCTTTTGCGATGTCGGGGCCGATGATCACGGGATTGATGTTCCGGTCATTGTCACGGGCAGCAGCTCTGTGCGGGCCATGACCAAGGCACTGAAAGCTTTCGCGCCGGACATCATCGAGTTCCACCAAAACGTCATCGCCGCCACTCGGATTTCCAAACACTTTCCCCATGCAATGTGCGTGTCCTATCGGCACAATGCGCTGAAGGGGCCGAAGAACCTTATCGACCGCATCCGCTATCACCACCGCTATCGCAAGATGGACAGGTTCGTGTTTGTCAGCGGTTCGGAACAGCGCATCTTTATCCGCGACTTCCCCGCCCTTGCCGCGCGGGCCAGCGTGATGACCAATCCCATCAACACCGCCCCCTGGCATGCCGAGGTTGGCGTCAGGGACAGACAGATCGTTTTTTCCGGTCGCGCTATCCCCGAAAAGGGCGTGGCAGAGGTCTGTGCCGCCCTGCCCCGCATTCTGGATGCCAATCCGGATTGGCGTGCTGTGCTGCTGCTCAATGACTGGGAGATGCACAAGGGCTTTGCCGAGCCGCATGTCGCCCCGTTGAGAGCCTATGGAGTGCGGGTGGATATCCTGCACTCCATACCGCTGGATCAGGTTCGTCAGATCATGCAGCTCTCAGACATCGCCCTGACGCCATCCTTATGGGAAGAGCCGCTGGGTCTAACCGCATTAGAGGCCCATGCGGCGGGCGTGGTTCTGGTATCATCCGGCAGAGGCGGCCTGAGAGAAGCCAGTGGTCCCCACGCGTTCTATGTGGACGAGGTGACGCCTGACACCTTGGCCCATGCGGTGCAGAGCCTGATCGACGATCCGGTCAAACGGCTGGAGTTGGCCCGCGAGGGACAGTTGTTTGTGAACACCGAACACGCCCCGCAAAAACGGGCCGGTGAACTGACGCGCCTGCGACAGAGTTTAATCTCCAGAAGATGACGGAAGCTGCGGTCAAAAACACCCCATCTTTTTGACATTATCGTTAGTAATGATCTTTCTTGAAAGAGAAGGAGTGCATCATGACTGACGCCGCCACCTCGACTGAACATATCTCCAACGGCTTTCGCCCGTGGGTGCCGCCACAGCGCACGGAGCCGATGAGCCTGCTGCCCTTCCTATGGCAGAGCTGGCGCGACCCGCTGCAACTGTGGGGCAAGCTGCATTTCAAACAGCTCTATGTCGTGGGCCTGTCGCCGCTGGGCCGGACGCTGGTGGTCAGCGATCCGGTGGGCGTGCGCCGTGTGCTGACCGACAATGCGCTGAACTATGAGAAGGGCGACCTGCAGCGGCGCGTGCTGGGTCCGATGCTGGCTGATGGCCTGCTGCTGACCGAAGGCGAGCAATGGCGTCGTGCGCGCCGGATCATGGCCCCGCTGTTCACCCCTGCCTATACGGCCAAGACCGCCGAGATCATGGATGCCGTGTGCCGCCGACGTGTGGAAAGCTGGAAGCTGGATCAAGGCGCGCGGGTGCTGAACATCGACCACGAAATGAGTTGCCTGACGTTCGATATCCTGTCGGCCACCATGTTCTCGGATGATCTGGACGGCGATGCTGCAGGCTTCGAGAAGGCGCTGAACTCGTTCCTAAATGTGGGGGCGAGGGTCAGTCCGCTGGATGCTCTGAAGGCTCCGGACTGGATTCCGCGCATAGGCAAGATCGCCACCCGTGGATCGGCGCGTTTCTTCGAGGAACGGGTCAAGGCGCTGGTCGCGCGTCGTCGTCAGCGGATCGAGGAGATCGGCGATGCCCCTGACGACCTGCTGACCGCGCTTCTGTCGGCACGCGACGAGGAAGGTGACGGCAAGGGTCTTAGCGACCACGAGGTCATGTCCAATATCCTGACCTTCATCCTAGCGGGTCACGAAACCACGGCGCGGACGCTGGGCTGGACCCTGCACCTGATCACTCGCGACAAGGCGGTGGCAGAAAAGCTGAAGGAAGAGGCCGACGCCTGGGACCGCTCGCCCGCCGGCATCAAACAGATGGTCTGGCATAAGGCGGTGATCGAGGAGGCCATGCGCCTGTTCCCCCCTGCTCCCGCTATGATCCGTCAGGCCGTGGCCGACGATGTGATCGAGGGGCACGAGGTGAAGGCAGGCGACAGCATCGTCATCGCGCCGTGGCTGATCCAGCGTCACGAAAAGCTGTGGGACGAGCCTGAGGTGTTCAAGCCGGAACGCTTCCTGCCGGAGAACCGCAAGAGCATCGACCGCTATGCATGGCTTCCGTTCAGTGGCGGTCCGCGCATCTGTATCGGTGCGGCCTTTGCCATGCAGGAGGCTGTGGTGGCCTTGGCCGAGATCATGAAGGCTGCCGAGGTGGAGGCCATCACGCCCATCGAGCCAAAGCCAATCCATCAGGTGACCCTGCGCAGCCGCGAAACCATGCGACTGCGCCTACGGGCCAGAAAGGACGTCTAGTCCTCAAGCGCGGCGAGAAGGGCTTTCTGGTCACCGCCAAAAAGGCGGCGGGCCAGAGAGGTAATCTCGCTGCGCACATAGTCGTTGCGTGAAATCAGGGCGCGGTACTGTTGGCGGTCATCGACACGTTCGGACAGGATCGCGCCCTTTCGCATCAAACGGCCCAGCAAGGTCTTGATCGTGGCATCGCCCCAGTCCTGAGCCGAGCGCACCTCTTCGAGAAGGGGCTTTGCCGAAAGAGGCCCGCGCCGCCAAAGCGCCGCCAGAACCTCGCTTTCGGCTTCGGTGACGGGAATGGTCATTGGATGCGCAGGACCTCCCTGTCGATACGGGCCTCGATCGCCCAGTTGGCGATCACCGCGACCACGCCGGAAATCAGGCCGACGATCAGGACTGCGAAGGCCTCGGCAATGGCCGGCATGAAGATCACCGGATTAACCGGACCCGAGAAGCTCGACAGGCCGATGAAAATGTTCATGGCCGCATAGCTACCACCCAACAGGCCCAGAAGCGGGCCGCCGAGGCGCAATGCCTTCACAAAGGCAGAGCCTCCGACGAGGCTAGACCCTGCCATAAGCTTACGGATGCAGATCACCACCGCGGCGATGGTGGCGATAATGACAGCCAGCATAAGCAGTTTGAGCAACGGGTGGCTGAGGAGTAGCAGGGTTGTGAACCCTAGCTGCGGCATCGCCATGGCCGGGGTGGCAGCAGCGGCGAAGACGAGGAGCGACAACGGCACGGCACGCAACATTTCATCCTCCGAGATTACGTTTGTAATAATCTCAGATTACGTATGTAATCCGTTTTGTCAAACGCCGATATGAAAACACCCTCTGGCGGGACCAGAGGGTGTTTCAAATCATAGGGTCGGGATCGACTGTTTGAGGCGCCCGCCCATGCGGATCGGCTCAATCCGCTTGGCAAGGCCGGTGCGGTCGTCGGTCTCGACGAAGACGCCGCAGATGGTGGCCACGCCCGATGCCGGAGCATAGCGACCACCCGAAAGGCGAGTGGTGAAACGACGCAGCGGCTCTTCCTTGTCGTTGCCGATGACCGAGTCATAGTCGCAGCAACCGCCCGCGTCGGTCTGGAAGGCCGTGCCGTGTGGCAATATCTGTGCGTCGGCGGTCGGCACGTGGGTGTGGGTGCCCACGACAAGCGAGGCGCGGCCATCACAGAAGTGGCCCATGGCCATCTTCTCGGACGTCACCTCGGCATGGATGTCGACGATGACGGCATCAGCCACTACGCCCAGCGGCGCGGCGTCCAGTTCGCGCTCTACGGCGCTGAACGGATCGTCCATCGGGTCCATGTGGACACGGCCCAGAACGTTGATGACCAGAACGCGCATACCGTCCGGCGTGACGAAGACGTCGGCACCACGACCCGGAGCGTCCATCAGGCGCGGATAGTTGGCCGGACGGATCAGGCGAGGCTCGCGCACGATATAGGTCAGGGCCTCGCGCTGGTCCCACGAGTGGTTGCCCAGAGTGATGACATCTGCGCCAGCGGCATAGATTTCATTGGCGGTGTTTTCGGTGATGCCGAACCCGCCCGCGGCGTTCTCGCCATTCACGACCACGAAGTCGAGTTTAAGATCGCGGCGAAGCCCCGGCAGATGGTCCGTCAGACCATCACGCCCGCTTTTGCCGATTACGTCACCGAAAAATGCCAGTCTCATGCGAAGGGTCTATAACCGTTCTCGGTCAAAATACCATGCAGACGTATGTCATGCGGCTCGACAGGCAGGGCTTCGACCTCCTGTCCGGCGAATGCCAGACCGACCCGAAGTGCGTCAGGCAAGATGGCAAAGGTGCGGTCGTAATAGCCACCGCCCTGCCCCAGTCGGTAACCCTTGGCATCAAAGGCGACCAGCGGCGTGACGATCAGATCGGGTGTGACCTCTGCGGCCAGTTCCAGTGGCGCGGGGCATCCAGCCTCGTCCTCTTCCAGTGGATCACCCATCGACCACAGGCGGAACACCATCGGTGCCTCTCGCGAGATCACCACCGGAAGGCAAATGGTTCGCCCCTGATCGGCCAGATAACGGGCTAAGGCATCGGTCGGAACCTCTGCGCCAATGGCCTGATACAGGGCGACAACTTCGCCGTCGGGAAGCGCGCGGGCTTGCTGTCCGATGGCCTCGACGCGCTCCGGCGTCTTCATCAGTCGCCGCTCGGAGCGAAGCAGGTCGCGGATCTCGGCTTTGTCCATGGAGCTATGAAACACAAAACCCCGCCCTGTGACAGGCGGGGTTTGGGTTGGCGGCGCCACAAGAACCGTGGGGCGATAAATCCTCTCGAACCTGTAAGACAGGTGGGCGCCATATACACAGGCCCTCGGGCCCGCACAGGGACAGCTCCCTTCGAGATGATTAAGGCCGGGAGGAATGTTGTCCCCGACGAGGGCCGCAGCAAGACCCGCCGTCGCGCAAGATAGGGGGTGTGCCCCTCGCACTCAATAGGCCGGACTAAAGATCACGCCGCTCGGTAAACACCGAGGATCATATCGACCAGATCAAGCTGCTCGTCCTCTGCATCCACGTTGGAGGAAACCACCTTCAGGCGCGGCTTCTTGGGTGCAAACGACGGCTGGGCATCCAGCCAGTCCAGCAGGTCCATCTGGCGCTCATCCACCTTGCGCGCACGACGGCGCTTGGCCGCTTTGCGTCGCGGCTTCCTCAGGCTCAGTGGATCGGAAAGGGGGCGTATCAGCTAAAAGCTTTGCGCCAGTTTCTCTAGTCTGGAGGCCACAGCGTTCAGGGCTTCGGCCACGCCGTCATTGTTCGGCTGGGGCGGATTGGCGGTGACAACCTGCACCTGACGGCCTTTCTTGGCCTCGGACAGTTCGTCGGCCAGCATCAGGG
>JAEZHG010000142.1 GCA_023436945.1 Pseudomonadota bacterium
GCTCCAACCGGAGCCGCCCTTGATGTTTTCGACGCTGTCGAAAGGCTTAGCGGACGCCCGCCATGCCCTTCTTCAGGATCGGCGACAGCAGCAGCAGAACGCCACCGATGACCACGCCGGTGATACCGATCGTGTTGTACATCGAGGTGTAGCTTTGCAGGGCCGCAGCCGGATCAGTCACAACACCGGCCACCGTGTCGGTCGCGGTCGCCTTGGCGATCACACCGGCCACGATGTGGGCCACCGACGACGACAGGAACCATACACCCATCATCAGGCCGACCATGCGTGCCACCGACAGTTTGGTGATCATCGACAGGCCCACCGGCGACAGGCACAGCTCGCCGAGCGTGTGCAGCAGATAGGTCAGGAACAGGAACATCAGCGGCACCTTGAAGGCGTCGTTAGCCTGAGTAGCCGCAGCCCATGCCAGCAGCAGGAAACCAGCCGAAACCAGCACCAGAGCCACCGAGAACTTGACCGGGGTCGACGGTTCCTTGTTGCGCTTGCCCAGCCAGACCCACAGAGCCGCCATCAGCGGACCGCCGATGACAATGATGCCCGGGTTGAACATCTGGGTGTAACCGGCGTTGAACCAGTTCGGCATCTGGGTCGATTGGTCGGCAAACAGGGTCAGCGACGAACCGGCCTGTTCGAACAGGGCCCAGAACAGGACCGAGAAGAAGATCAGGACCTGTGCGACCAGCATGCGCGAACGCTCTGCACCCTTCAGGGTGAAGACGGTCGTGCCCACCACCAGTGCGAAGGTGATGGCGGCGATCGGGATCAGGACAGCCTGAATGATCTCGTGGCGTTGCATCAGCAGCCAGATCGGGAAGACCGAAACGATACCGGCAATCCAGAAGAACGGCTCGACCGGAACGCCGAAGATGCGGCGGCCCTTGATTGGTTGCGGCGGACCACCACGGCCTTCGAGCCACGACTGGCCCAGCAGGAAGGTCGCCAGACCGGCCAGCATACCGATACCGGCCAGACCGAAGCCGTAAGCCCAGCCATAGTTATAGCCGAGGTACGAGCAGGCGGCGGTTGCCAGCAGCGAGCCGAGGTTGATACCGACGTAGAAGATGGTGAAACCACCGTCGCGACGGGCATCGCCTTCTTCGTACAGGGCACCCACGACGGTCGAGATATTGGCCTTCAGGAAGCCCACACCCACGATGATCAGCGACAGGGCGAGGAACAGGATCGGCTCGCCGAAGCCGAGGTCACGGGTGATCTCGGTCTTGTAGCTGTCGGTCGGGACAAAGTTCGGGAAACCGGTCTGGCCTTCAGCCTGCGGCTCAACGCGGGTGATGCCCTCGCCCGAGATCTTGATCTCGGCGCGTTCACCGGCCTCGTTGACCACGAACATCTTGCGGTTTTGGTCGCGACCATCGACCTCGACCTGATAGGTCGTGCCATCGACGATCATGCGTTCCTTGCCACCGGTGCCTTCGAAGGCCATGGCAAAGTGACCTGCCACCAGCATCACCGCACCGATAATGACCGCCTTGCGGGCACCCAGATATCGGTCAGCGATCATGCCGCCCAGAACAGGCATCAGGTACACCATCGCGGCATAGGCCGCGTAAATACCCTGAGCCTCTTTCGGGCCGAACAGGAAGTGCTGGACGAGGTAAACTGTCAGAAGGGCGCGCATACCGTAGTAGGAGAAACGCTCCCACATCTCGGTGAAGAACAGCACCACAAGACCTCGGGGATGCCCGAGGAAGGTCTTACGGGGCGCAGCGTCGAGGGCGCCCCCACTTTCCGTCGCTGACACGCGGAACTCCATCTCTGGCGCCTCTATGGCGCGAAAGCGGTCAGAAACAGCACGGTATTGTCTCTGTCACAAGATGTTAACGACGATTTTAGACGCCGAAGCGGCCTATTCCGGCCACAAACCACCAAAATGTAAAATAGTCTTCGACTAATCCTGTCGCATCGTTATCGCTCTCGACATACAGCACAGCTTATGAAACCATTGTTATATTCAATGACTTTCCGGGTTACGGCGTGGCAATCCGACCGTTCGAGCTTAAAGACGCCGATGGTGTAAACGCCCTGCACGATGATATCGGCTGGGCGGCCCCGTCACATGAACAGTGGGTATGGCTCTCGAACAATCCGGCGCGGGGAAAGGCTCCGGTCGGCTGGGTCATCGACAATGACGGACGCATCGACGGCTTTATCGGCAGCTTCCGCCAGACCCTTTACCGCAGCCACGCCCGCTTCAGCACGGCCACCAGCCATTCGGTCATCGTCTCTCCGCGCGCCAAGGGCGGCCTGCGCGATCTGATCCAGCCGTTTCTGGACCAGAAGGACACCTTTGCCGTCACGGTCCTGAACGCCAACCAGATTGGCTCGCCCATCTATCGCAAGCTGGGCATACCGCCTCTTCCCTCGCCGCTGCACGATGTGAAGCTGGCATGGATTCTGGCCCCGACCATCACCCTGATCTCCAAATGGATGCGATTGGCCGCAAGCCGCTATCCTGCCCTCTATGATGTGTTCGGCGAACGCTTCACCCCTCGCTCTGCCACTCTGTTCGATGGCCGCATGGTGGGCTGGCCCAAGGGTGTGCACATGCTGCACGACCTGTCGGACTCCTCGTCTCTGGGCAGTTTCTGGAACGAGCTGAAAGCCGACGGAAAGCTGGTGGCGGATCGCAGCCCTGCGGCCCTGCGCTGGCGACTGTCGATACCGGGGCTGTCCGCGCCGCCGCTGCTTTTGGGCTATCACGACGAAAAGGGCCTGTGCGCCTATGCCATGGTGCAGATGTCCAAGACCGGACCGCTGGATGTTACGGCGCTCGAGATCATCGACATGGTGGCGCTTGAGCGGGCTCCCGCCAACGCCCTGCCCACATTGCTAAAGGCCGTGAAGACCGCAGCCTATAAGAGGGGTGCCGCCAAGGTTCGCCTGCCGCTCGTATCACAGCAACTGCACAAGGCCTTGGCCAGCAAGACGGGCATGAACCACGTCGAGGGTGGCTGGGGCCACGCCTTTGCCCGCTTCCATGCCCCGCAGGAAAACTTCGCGGACTGGCAGCCAACACCCTTCGAAGGCAGCTATGGCTTCACCCTTCGCCAGCCGCGCCTGAAGCCCAAGAAGATGCGCCGCCAAAAGGGCGAGCAGACGCTGGCTGCCTCGGAAAGCTAGGCCGCGCCTAGAATTTGCGCTTGCCCGTCACGGTTTCCCAGAACAGCCGGAAATCGCCCATCAGGCTCCACAGCGGATATTAGAAGGTCGCGGGCTTGTTCTTCTCGAAGAAGAAATGCCCCACCCACGCAAAGCCATAGCCGATCAGCGGCATGGCCAGCAGCCACCATCCATTGCGCGTCGCCAGGAAGGCCACAAAGGACAACACAACCAGTCCCGTCCCGATCACATGGATGCGGCGGCAGACCTGATTGGAATGTTCGTGGATGTAATAGGGATAGAAGGCTTCGAACGAGGCAAAGCGCTCTTGGGTGTCATGTGTGCTCATAAACGCAAAATGCCTCCGGCTTTCACCGGAGGCAAATCACAGAACCGCGTTAGCAGTTTTAAAGCTTAGTCGAAGCGACGGGCTTTTTTGAAGCCCGGCTTGCCACCGGCAGGCTTGCCCTTGAAGCCACCACCGGCCGGCTTGCCGCCGAAGTCACCCTTCGGACGGAACGGCTTGGCCGGACGGTCACCGCCCTCGCGCGGCTTGAACTCGCCACGGCCTTCCGGACGCGGACCACGGTCCGAACGCTCACCGCGCTCTTTCCATTCGCCGCGCGGACGCTCGTTACGCTCGCCACGGTCGCGATCGCCACCGAACGGCTTGCGGGCAAACGGCGGACGGCCACCCTCACGCGGGCCACGGTCACCGAAGTTACGGTCGCGACCGCCCTTGAACATGCCCGAGTGCGGAGCTTCCGACGGCGTGATGTTCGCCTCTTCGGTGTTCATCTGGGCCAGCTTGGTGAAAGCATCAACGTGGGTGTTGGCGATCTCGAAGCGGGTCTCTTCCGGGAAGGTCTTGATCGAACCGATCTGCTGCTTGGTGATGCCACCGATGCGGCAGATCATCGGGATCAGCCACTTCGGATCGGCATTGCGGTTGCGACCGATATCCATGCGGAACCACGAGCACTCTTCCGACGACAGGCGGTCGAACGGCGAGGCACCGGCGGCACCCTTGTCGAAGCCGTCCTCGCGACGCTTGCGCTGCGGGCCTTCGCCCGGATCGTTCACTTCTTCCGGTGCCGGCAGGTTCTTGCGCAGCATGTTGATCACGGCGGTAGCCAGTTCTTCCGGCGTACGCTCCTTGACCATCTGTGCGATCAGGCCAGCATCGTCTTCATTGGCTTCCTCGGTGAAGATCGGCGCGGCCAGCAGGCGTTGCTCGTCCTTCTCGAGGATTTCGTCCGCACTCGGAACAGCCGACCACACAGCTTCAACGCCGGCCGAGTGCAGCAGCATTTCGGCCTTGCGGCGACGCGATGCCGGAACCAGCAGAACCGAGATACCCTTCTTGCCCGCGCGGCCGGTACGGCCCGAACGGTGCTGGAGCGTTTCGGCGTCGCGCGGCAACTCAACATGGACGACCAGCGTGACGGTCGGCAAGTCGATCCCGCGCGCGGCAACGTCGGTCGCAACGCACACGCGTGCGCGGCGATCACGCAGCGCCTGTAGCGCCGCGTTGCGTTCATTCTGGCTGTGCTCACCCGACAGCGCCACGGCAGCAAAGCCGCGCTCGACCAGGCCGGCATGCAGGTGGCGCACATTGTCGCGAGTCGCACAGAACAGGATCGCGGTTTCCGCTTCGTGGAACCGCAGCAGGTTGATCACGGCATGTT
>JAEZHG010000201.1 GCA_023436945.1 Pseudomonadota bacterium
TCGGCAAGGCGCGGGCCAGCGTGCGATAGCCCCATGACAGCCCGCCCGCCGGATGGAAGACGAACAGCGGCGGTAGGGCATCATCGCCCTGCGCCAGACGGATCATCTGCCCAAGACCGTTATCCGCGCTTTCCACCTCGTCATCCATCAGCGCGGCCAGTTCGGCCACGCGCGGATAGTCAAACAACGCGCCCAGACCTGGATCGCGGTCAAATCGCTCGCGGATCAGCATCATCAACTGGACCGCCATCAGGCTGTCGCCACCCAACGTGAAGAAATCATCGTCTGCACCGACAGGCTCAGCACGACCCAGCACATCAGCGAACAGTTCGGCGATGATCTTTTCAGACGGGGTTTCCGCCGCACGGCCCGCCACGGCCTCAAAAACAGGCGCAGGCAGCGCCTTGCGATCCAGCTTGCCGTTAGAGGTCGTCGGCAAAGCCTCCAGCGCCACAATGGCCGCAGGGACCATATATTCCGGCAATCGCTTGGACAGCGAAGCCTTCAGCGCGGCCTGATCGTATACATCGTTGGACACCAGATAGGCCACCAGACGCTTCTCGCCGGGGCGATCCTCGCGAGCCATTACGACGACTTCGCGGGCCAGTTTCGAGGCGATAATCGCCGCTTCGATCTCGCCCAGTTCGATGCGCAGGCCACGGATTTTCACCTGATGGTCGCTGCGCCCCAGATAGACGACCGCACCATCCTCACGGCGGCGTGCCACGTCGCCCGTACGGTAAAGACGCTCGCCCTCATTATGGGGATCGGCGATGAAACGGTCCGCCGTCAGGTCCGGACGGTTCAGATAGCCGCGCGCCAGCTGCACACCGCCCAGATAGAGATCACCGCCCATACCGGGGGCCACGGGGCGAAGCTGGTCGTCCAGAATGACCAGTCGCGTATTCCACACCGGCCAGCCAATCGGCATCGGGCGCGAGGCATCATCCGGCCCTGCCGCCCAATAGCTGACGTCCACCGCAGCTTCGGTCGGGCCATAGAGATTGTGCAGTTCCGACTTCACCGTCTTGTGGAAACGGTCGCGCAGTTCGGCAGGGAGTTCCTCGCCGCTACAGAATACGTGCAGGGTCTCGATGCCTTGCGCTGCCGGATCGGCAAGGAAGGCCGATAGCATCGACGGCACAAAGTGCAGATCGGTAATCTTGTGCTTGCGGATCAGGCCCGCAATCGCTGACGGATCGCGGTGTGCATTCGGCGGAGCCACCACCAGTTCGCCGCCAGAGATCAGGGCTAGGAAGAACTCCCACACCGACACGTCGAAGGTGGCTGGGGTCTTTTGCAGAATGCGGCTGTGCGGACCGAAACCGTACTGTGCCTGCATCCACAACAGGCGGTTCACGATGGCCTTGTGCTCGACCAGCACACCCTTCGGCTCGCCCGTCGAACCCGAGGTGAAGATCACATAGGCCGCATCATCGCCGCCCTGCACTACCTTCGGCGCAGCACCGTCTTGTGGCCAGTCGGCAGGTGCAAACAGGCGGTCAGCAAAGGCATCGCCGATGTCTTCACGCGCCAGAACCACCGCAGGTTTAGCCGAGTTGATGATCGTGGCAATGCGGTCGGCGGGATGTTCCAGATCAAGCGGCAGATAGGCCCCGCCTGCCCTCAAGGTCGCCACCAACGCAATCACCAGTTCCAGCGAACGCGGCAGGGCCACAGCCACCATAGACTCCGGCCCCACGCCCTTGGCCACCAGCGACGAGGCCAGCGCCGCCGTGCGTCGGTCCAGTTCCGCATAGCTCAGGGTCTGGTCGCCAAACGTCAGGGCCGCAGCCTGCGGCGTGGCTTTCATCGCCTGTTCCAGCAGGGCCGTCAGGGTCATGTCAGGAACCGGATGGGCGGTGTTGTTGAAAGTTTCCAGTTCGCGAATGGCCTCTTCAGGCGTCGCGATCGGCACCTCGGCCAGCGTCTGTGCATCCAAAGCCGCGCTGATGAAGGCTTCGATCCGCTCGCAATGGCCGCGGGTTTCTTCCAGCGAATAGAGGTTCGGATTGCTGTCCACCTCCAGCGTCAGCACCGGCATGGCATCACCACGGAAGGTGATGCTGATGTCGTCCACCGGACCTGTGCCCAGCACATGGATTTCCATGTCCAGACCGTCAAAGCGCGGCGGCATATCGAACGGCAGCACATTGATCAGTGGCCCATAGAGGCGGCGCGCCCCGCCGATCAGCCCCAGATCACGACGCAGTTGCTCGGAGCGGTAACGACCGTGGCGACGCGCTTTCAGCAGCGCCTTGGTGCCAAGGACAAGCTGCTCGTCCAGCGGCGCGGCCTCGTCCAGAGCCAGACGCAGCGGCGGCACATTCATCACCATGGCGGGCGTGCGCGCCAGCGATGAGCCCATGCGCCCCATCCACGGCACACCGACCACAACCTCCTGCGCGCCCGAGAAACGGCCAACATAGGCCGCCGCCAGTGTGGTGATCACATCCGGCCACGACAGGTTCGCCGTCTTGCAGCGCGCCAACAAACGCTCGGTCAGTTCCGGCGACAAAACCCGCTCGACGCGATGGAAACTATGGGCGGTGACAGCCTTGCCGCTGGCCAGAGAGGCGACCTCAGGCACATCGCCCATCAGGTCGCGCCAATAGGCCCCGTCCTTCTCGCGCTTTTCAGAGGTGCGATAGGCCGCATCCTCGTCCCAAGCTGTGCTCAAGGGATTGAAGGCTGGACTGGGCGTCGGACCACCGCGTGCTGCGTTGTAAAGCTCGGCCACGCGATAGGCGATCAGCACCATACCAAAGCCGTCGGTCGCCAGATGGTGAACCCGCAGGCTCCAGATGTGGCGATCCTCGCCCACGCGGAACAGCAGGTTCGCCGCCAGCGGATCACGCGTCGGATCGACAGGCGTGTCGTGATCGCGGCGCATCTCGGCCATGGCCGCCACCAGCGGATCAGCCTTATCCGAGACGTCGATAATCTTCAGGAACGGACGATGGGCCGGATCGATGACCTGCATGACGCCGGCCTTGTCATCGACAAAGCGCAGGCTCAGGGACTGGGCCTCTTCGGCCACCTGATCCACCGCCGCCCTGAAGGCCTCGACATCCAGCGAGCCCTTGATGTCGATATAGTGGGCGGTGTTGAAGATCGGGTTTTGCGGGTCCAGCCTCTGGGCATACCAAAGGCCCGACTGGGCCTCGGTCATCGGATATGCGCTCAAGGAAGCCTCAGCCGCATCGGCCATTCGTCCGTCGTCCATCGCTTTAGTCAGGCCTCGAAGCCGGCAGCACGCAGGCGGGCCTGAACCACACCCCACCAGCCTTGCAGCGTGGTGTGTTCGGCCAGTTCGCTGAACTCCAGCGGCACAGCCTCGCTCCATGCCAGCGTCAGGTTCAGAGCGCGCAAAGAATCCACGCCAAGGTCCATCAGGTTGTCGTCGTCCAGAATGGCGTCCGGCTCTTCATGCAGCACAGCGGCGATATCGGCGCGCATACGCTCCAGCGTCAGGTCCTGCGGGGTGAGTTTGGTCATTTCAACTGTTCCAATACGCGTGCCGTCGAGACTGCGACGGCGCAGGTGTCCGCGGCCCACGCCACGGCGGACATGTGTTTCTCGCGCGAGAAGTCGGCCAGCGCGTCGGCCACGAAGAAGGGCTCTATATCGCGTTGGAAAGCTTCGGCCACGGTCAACTGGCATCCGATATGGGCATAGACGCCGCAGACGACCAGTTGGTCACGGCCCCGCACCCGCATCAAGGTTTCAAGATTGCTGCGCTGGAAGGCGCTATAGCGGTGCTTCACCAGCGGGAAGTCGCCCTCTTTGGGGGCCAGTTCCGGCAGGATGTCCTCATGCACCGGCAGGCGGCTCATGCCGGGGCCCCACAGATCGGCCTGCAGGCCACGGTCGCGTCGATCCTGATTGCCGTGCTGGGCGGTGTAGAACACCGGAACACCTGCCGCCCTCGCCGCCTCGATCAGGCTGGCGATATGGGCCACGACTTGCGGGATGGGCGCAGCGCCCTGTGCATAGGGGCGCATGAAATAGCGCTGCATATCGTGAACCAGCAGCGCCGCGCGGTCACGCTCCAGCTTCCAGTTGGCCCGCGACTCAGGGATTTCCGCCTCGGTTGGAAGTTCATAGGCCGGAACGGTCGGCAGACCCTTTTGCGCGGTCATTTGGCCGCTTCCTGTTCCAGCATCCGCTGGCGCAGCGCGGCACGCAGCTCGCGGCGGCTGATCTTGCCCACGGCGGTCACGGCAAAGTCGTCAACGAAGACGATCTGGTCCGGCACCTTGAAGTCGGCGATATCGCGTTTGCGCATCCATGCCTTCAGCTCGACACTGCGCGGCGGCGTGCCGTTCGGCATGATGAAGGCGCATATACGCTCGCCCAGATATTCATCCGGCACAGAGACCACAGCAGCATCAAACACGGCGGGATGCGCCAGCAGGTGATCCTCGACCTCCTCGGCCGAGATCTTCTCGCCGCTGCGGTTGATGTGGTCGGTCGCACGGCCCATCACAACGAGGTAGCCTTCCGGCGTGCGGCGAACCACATCACCCGTGCGGTAATAGCCATCCTCGGTAAAGGATCGGGCATTGGCAGCGGGCTCGTTGTGATAGCCACGGATCGTATAGGGACCGCGCGTCAGCAGGTTTCCCGTCTCGCCTTCCGGCACAGGATTGCCT
>JAEZHG010000239.1 GCA_023436945.1 Pseudomonadota bacterium
TCCAATAGGTCAGCTGGTCCACGGTGATCGGCATGCCGGTGACGGCACAGCGCACGTGGTCGCCCGACTTCACAACATCGAAGTCACCCGGACGATAGGCCAGCTTGGCCTCGATACGGTTACGACCTTCGGTCATGCGGCGCAGGCTTCGAAGCCGGCCTTCAGTTCGGCCTCGTTCAGTTCGCGACCGATGAAGACGGCGCGGCTCCAGCGGCGCTCGTTTTCGCCCCACGGCTGTTGCAGGTCACCTTCAAGGATCATGTGCACCGCCTGGAAGACCAGACGGCGGTCTTCGCCCGCCACATCGATGATGCCCTTGGCACGCAGGATGTTCTGGCCCTGCTCGCCCAGCAGCTTGTCCAGCCATGCGGTGAATTTGGCGCCGTTGATCGGACGGTCCAGCGACAGCGAGATGCCCTTGATGTCGTCGTTGTGGGCGTGACCGCGTGCGTGGCCGTGGTCATGGTCGTGCCCATGATCATGCGAGTGGTCGTGGCCGCACGAAGCGCCGTGGCCGCAGTTCTCGTCATGCACATGGTCATGATCGTGGTGATGGTCATGGCCACAGTTCTCGTCGTGGACGTGGCCTTCGGCACCGTGCGGCGGGTTCACAAAATTCGGATTGACCTCGAGGATGCGCTCCAGATCAAAGGCGTGCAGGCCCAGAACCTGATCCAGCGGCACGTTCGAACGCTCTGCACGAACGATCGGAGCCAGCGGGTTCAGCGCACGCAGGCGCGCTTCGACAGCGGCCAGCTGGGCCTCATCGACCAGATCGATCTTGTTCAGGATGATGCGGTCAGCGAAAGCCACCTGCTCGCGGGCTTCCTTGGAGTCATCCAGACGCGCCATGACGTGCTTGGCGTCAACCAGAGCGGTCACGCTATCCAGCTGGGTCTTGGCCTTCACCTCTTCGTCCACGAAGAAGGTCTGGGCCACAGGGCCGGGGTCGGCCAGACCGGTCGTTTCCACGATGATGGCGTCAAAGGCAGGCTTGCCCGGACGCTGGCGCTTCATCAGACCGCCAACCACACGGATCAGGTCACCGCGTACCGTGCAGCAGACGCAGCCGTTGTTCATTTCGAACACGTCTTCATCGGCCCCGACCACCAGATCGTTATCGATCCCGATCTCGCCAAACTCGTTGACGATGACGGCGTAGCGCTTGCCGTGATCCTCGGTGAGGATGCGGTTCAGAAGGGTGGTTTTACCGGCACCGAGGTAGCCGGTCAGGACGGTGACTGGGGTCTTTTGGGTCATGGCCGCTAGATGGCCTCTCTCAAGCCCGTTGGAAAGACCCCAATCCTACCATTTTAGCAGTGGTGGCAGTCGTCCAGCGCGTTCCGCTCAAGCTGCAGGGTCGTGTGGCTGATGCCAAAGCGCCCCTTGGCGATCTTTTGCGCCTCGATCAGCAGGGCATCGGCATCATCGCGCGAATGGACAATATGGGCCGTCAATGCCGCATCCGTGGTCGAAAGGCCCCAGACGTGCAGGTCATGAATGGCCGTCACCCCATCCAGATCAAGAAGGCTCTGGCGGATGTCCTGCGGGTCCAGATGGCCCGGCGCACCATCGAGCGCGAGGTTGACGGAGTCTTTCAACAGCCCCCACGTCGAGATCATGATCATCGCCACGATCAACAGGCTGACGATAGCATCCACCATCGACCATCCGGTGAAAAGGATCACCACGCCTGCAATCACAACGCCCAACGACACCGCCGCATCGGCCATCATGTGAAGATAGGCGCCCTTGACGTTCAGGTCCTTGTGCTGGTCCTTCATGAACAGCATGGCCGTGCCAAGGTTGATGACAAACCCGATCGCCGCCACCGTAATAATGACGCCGCTCTGGACGGGCGCAGGTTCGGTCAAGCGGTGGATGGCCTCGATTGTGATCACGCCACAGGCAAAGATCAGCAATAGGGCATTGCCAAGCGCCGCCAGCACAGTCGCCTTGCCGAACCCATAGGTGCGGCGCGGCCCTGCGCTCTTGCGCGCCAGCCACGCGGCACCGCCGGCCATGGCCAGACCCAGAACATCCGAAAGATTATGGCCTGCATCGGCCATCAGCGCCGAGGAACCAGCCCACCAGCCCGCGCCAAACTCTGCCGCCACAAATAGCAGATTGACGACCAGACCCACACCATAGCGCCAGTCACCCGTATTGGCGGGCGCATGGTGATGGTGACCGCCTATGCCGTGATGATGATGTCCATGGCTGTGGGAATGCCCATGCCCGTGATCATGCCCATGGTCGTGGCTGTGGGCATGATCATGGTCGTGATCGTCATGACTATGGGTGTGCGGAGTGTGGGCCATGGGCGCAATCCATCACCTTGTGATCGACAGGTCAATCAGACAAAGAACGTAAGTCTTTGAATGTAAATGTATAACCTATCATCTCGTTCTATCAGAACGGATGGAAGGCCATTACAAAACCCAGAATAATCAAGGCCGCACCCAGCACCACGCCCTCATAGCGCGCCCAGCGCTCCAGACGCAGGATGGAGTAGCCCGCCATCGCCAGCGAGGTCAGCACAAGCATCCCGACCGCCGTGCCCAGCGCAAATCCTGCCGTCAGCGCCAGGAACATCGACACACCCTGAGTGGCCGACGACAGATAGACCGGCAGCAGAACCTCGCCCGGAGACGCCGCCAGCATCGCGATCAGGCCAAAGGTCGCCGCACGGTCTGACACCTTCGGCTCGTCATGCTCACAGCCCTTACAGTCCGGCACAGTCGTCTTGTGCCAGTAGCGCGCCAGATAGAAGGCACCAAACAGGAACAGTAGCGCCGAAGAGATATGCGGCAGCACGCCGTGGACCCAGCGATCCAGCGCCACACCCGCCATAGCCACGACAGCACCTATAACTGCAGTCGTCGCCACATGTGCCAGTGCCGCCAGCACCACTACAGCAGCGACACGGCGCACACCCCAGCCTTGCGCGCGACCAACAAGGACGAACGGCAGCCAGTGGGTCGGCAATGCTGCATGGAGTGCAGCGGCAATAAAGCCACCGCCAATAATGGACAGCACGAGGGGTTGGGCGAGATCGGAGGACATCATCACCGCCTCCATATAGTGTTACGATGTAACAGTCGAGGCTTTAGCCCCTCGATTTCCACTTTGGGATAAGGTCCCCCGTGGATTTCACGCCGAATCCCTTGCGTAGAGGGGTGCAATCAGGCCACACCCTCGATTCAGAGACGCGATATGGCCGTTTGATGCCCGATATACGTTGACTCTTTCGCCACCATCCGTATATGTCGCCGCTCTTCGCCCGCGGGTTTCCCGGCGGGCGCATTCATTTTTGCGTTCACGCTGAGGCTTCATATGTACGCGGTGATCAAGACCGGCGGAAAGCAGTACCGGGTCCAACCGGGCGATGTTGTTGTTGTCGAAAAGCTCGACGGCGATGCAGGCGCTGCTATTTCCTTTAACGAAGTCCTCATGCTGGGCGGCGACAAGGGCGTTACTGTAGGCGCTCCTGTTGTCGAAGGCGCCTCGGTGGCTGCGACCCTGATCGAAACCCGCAAGGGCGAGAAGATCAAGATCTTCAAGAAGATCCGTCGTCAGGGCTATCGTCGTACCAACGGCCATCGTCAGATGGAATCCGTGCTGCGTATCACCGGCATCGAAGGTGCTGGCGAGACCGCTAAGTGGGACGGCAAGGTCGAGCTGATCACCAAGGCTGAAATCAATGCTCGCGCTCGTGGCCTGGCCCCGCGCGTCGAAGCTGCCCCGGCTGAGGAAGCTCCTAAGGCTAAGAAGGCTTCGGCCAAAAAAGCCGAAGCCTAATAGGCTGAGTTTCGTCGGGTCCTCTCGCAGGACCTAAACAGAACAAGCGACCGCCGGCTTATGCTGGATTGTTCGCCAGTAATGACAGGCAGGCTCCACAAGGTTTTCGAACCGGAGCCCGTCTCAATAGAGGAGCAACAAGATGGCTCACAAAAAATCCGGCGGTTCGTCGCGTAACGGCCGCGACTCAGAGTCGAAACGCCTTGGCGTGAAGAAGTTCGGCGGCGAGAAGGTTCTCGCTGGCAACATCCTCGTTCGTCAACGTGGCACCAAGTTCCACCCGGGCACCAACGTTGGCCTGGGCCGTGACCACACCCTGTTCGCAACCGTGAACGGCGCAGTGCAATTCACCACCAAAGCTGGTGGCCGTACCTACGTATCCATCGTGGCTGCCAACGACGCAGCCGAGGCGATGGCCGCGGAGTAACGCGATCTGCACTTTGTCTCGGATCGCGTTGCTCAAGCAGCCGATCCGGACCTAGGGAAAATATTCCGCGGGGAGTCTGGATCACCAGGCTCCCCGTTTGCGTTTCCCCGCCTCGAAAGCCGTCCGAGCCCTGCAAGGAGACGGCAGAAAGAGATGAGGCAGTAGCATGTGCGTGATTGAAACCTCCCCCGTCATCGAGACGCGGCGTCTGACCCTGCGCGCCCCGCGTCCCCAAGACGTGTCGCGCATTGCGCGCATGGCGAACGACTATGATATCGCGCGCATGACCATGCGCCTGCCGCACCCCTTCACCACACGCCACGCCGAAGACTTCGTCCTTCATGTCGCCAGCCAGGATCCGGCCAGCGCCAACACCTTCGTCATCGAGCACGAGGACCACGGCCCTGTCGGCGTGCTCGGCATGTTCGAGGACAAGGATCCGATGCCGGAAACGGGCTATTGGATCGGCCGCGACTACTGGGGCCGTGGCTATGCGACCGAAGCTCTGGAAGGCGCGCTGGTCTGGGCATCGCGCAAATGGAAGCGTCGCGCCATGACTGCCGGACACTTTGCCGACAACCCCGCATCGGGCCGCGTTCTGGAGAAGGCAGGCTTCCTCTATACGGGCGAAACGCGTCGTGATTTCAGTCACGCGCGCGGCGCTCTGACGGACACCCGCCGCATGGTCTGGCTTGCCTGATAGGCTCCTGTAATCGCAGGATTTTCGCCTATCGACGTGTTTTTTCACGAAAGTGCAAAAAGCCTGTTGACCCCCAAGAAGTGTCCCCCTATACCCCACTCATCGGCGGGGCGGAAACGCTCCCACCGGCCCAGGTGGCGGAATTGGTAGACGCGCTGGCTTCAGGTGCCAGTGGCTTAACGGCCGTGGAGGTTCGAGTCCTCTTCTGGGCACCATCTTTTGAAACGGCGTCGTCCGAACGGGCGGCGCCGTTTCTGTTTTTTGGCCCTACCATCGCCGGCGCGGCGGGCGACGGCTTGAGGGCGGATTGGCCCTATCGCGTCGCGCGCGGCAAGACGCTACTTGAGGGCAGGTTTGTCGGCCTATCGCGTCCCGCGCTGCGGAACGCTACTTGAGGC
>JAEZHG010000241.1 GCA_023436945.1 Pseudomonadota bacterium
TTCCAAGACCTCTTCATAGGCGGCGGCTGCGATGCCCAGCGACATGGTCGCGTTGCCGCAGCGCTCGAGGCAGAAGGCCCCCATCAGGCTGCCGAAACCGCCAGCGGGCGCGACGAGGTTCTCGATCGGCACCTCGACATTATCCAGCATGATGTCGGCGCTATAGACGCCGCGGAAACCCATCAGTTCCTCACGCTGGCCATAGGACATGCCCGGCGTGTTGTGATCGACATAGACAGCGCCGATGCCCTTTGCACCCGGGGCATCGCTGAGCTTGCAGTAAACCAGATAGCCGTCCGAGCGACCGCCACCAGACGACCAGCGCTTCAGACCATTCAGGATGATCTTGTCGCCCTTGATCTCGGCGCGGGTGGTCAGGTCGGTCAGGGCCGTGCCCGCATCCGGTTCGGACATGGCGATAGCCACAACATGCTCGCCACGACAGACGGCGGGCAGGATGCGCTGCTTCAGAGCCTCGGTGCCCAGATGCTCGATGGCTTTGACCGGACCGACGCAGCTTTCAAAAATAGGGAAGGCCATGCCCGAATGGACTTTTGCGAACTCTTCCAGCACCAGCAGGGCCTCGAGCGCGCCAAGGCCGAGACCGCCGTATTCCGGCTTGATGTTAATCCCCATGAAGCCCATTTCGCCGAGCTTCTTCTTCCAGTCCTTGGAGAGCGGCTCACTAGTGCGCTCGATCTCAAGGGCGACGGCTTCCATTTCGCCTCTGGCGAATGCACGGGCCGTATCGCGCAGTGCGGCCTGATCTGGCGTCAGCTGAAAATCCATAAAACCCCTCCTTGAAAACCACAGGTAGGTTTAAGCGGAGAAGATTCAGGTTTCTAGAGACAATTTGAACAAATGTGCAGTTTTATGCGTAGCCTTAAAGCTCGACGCTAGCCAGAAACTCGTCGATGGCCTCTTGGGAGAAGCCAATCCCGCGCGCGCAGAAGCGGACCAGATCATCGATTCTCGCCTCCGGCGTGCCGGAATAGGCTCCTATGCCGCCATTGGCGCTGGCCAATGTGACCGACGTTCCAAGGTGCTCCAGAAACATGATGATGTTGTCGGCCGATACGTCATCATTGTGAAGGTGGCCATCGGCCTTGGCCTGAGCGATGGCCGATTCCAGCGGTGACCGCCCAAGACGCACAGCTCTACGATACGCGAGGCGTGCATAGTCTCCGTCGGCTGTCAGGTTTGCGGCCAGAATGCGGACTCGTTCGACATGGTCGTTCTCGCCGTTCACGCACACAGTGAAATAGGCCTTCAGCATGGACAGGATACCAAACGCTCCGGAGCCCTGTAGACCCATGGAGGCATAGGCCAAGTTCTGCTCCAGGATAAGGTTGCGTAGTACTTCGCGATGTAGCGCAGCCTTGCTGCCGAAATGCCTGAAAATCAGCGCGTCCGAAATTTTGGCCTCGGCAGCGATCTGCATGGAGGATGCTGAGAGGCCGTGGCGCGCATAAGCACGTCGTGCGGCGGACATGATCTCGGTTCTTCGGTCGGCGGCGCTCAGGCGTTTTCGGGACATTTGTTCAGGATATCGACGCGGGCTGCTCGCGCATAGCCCTCATTGTCATGAAGAATAATGTTGCGGGAACGCTGATACCTTGATTACAAGATAAGTAAGTAACCACTTACTAAATAGGGAGAGCGTTAATGGCTATCGATCCGAACGCCGTTCTGCGGCCGGTTTCAGAGCCGAGAATTCTGGAAAATGTTTACACCGAGGACCAGCACCGTCGTCTGCTGGAAGTTGCGCGTAAGGAAGGACCGTGGAGTCTTATTCTGGCGCAGCACTTCAAGTCGCCCGAAGAGGTGATCGCCACCATGTCCGGCAAGCTGCCTGAGGGTGTGACGCCGACGATGGATATGTTCCTGACGCCGTGCTTCCGTGGCCACTTCGCCGAGGGCGGCGTGGTGCTGCATGACGGCATTGAGGACGCGTTCTACAACAAGAAATTCCTCGACTACGCCAAGTCGTACTGGAACGCGCAATATGCCCACCCGACCCTGATGCTATTCAATATCCAAGGCGCATGCCACTCGGAAGATCCGGGGCACCTAGACGGTGTGTCGTTCCGTGGCATGTCCTATCAGGACACTCCGGTCTGGCTGCTGAACATCATGGGCAAGTCCGGTCTGTTCAAGGACTATATCCGCAAGATGGCTCAGGTCATTACCTGGTATTATCAGGGTTCGGAAGGCGGCGGTTTTACCTACTGGCCTGACGGTCCGCTGAATCAACCCAAGCGTCTCGCGGCCCCGATGTGGAACAAGGGCGTCGTGGTGCAGAACGAGCTGATGTACCACCGCGGCGAGGCCAATGGCCCGATGGAATTGCGCCGTCCCAAGGGGCTGGCTCTGCACTCGCTGTTCGGTGCCGATCCCGATGTCGCTGATGGTTGGCAGATCACGACCGACGGCGAGGTCATCCAGAAGGTGCCGGCGTCCGAAATGCGCTTCCTCGTTCACTGGAACGGCGAGGTGTTCATGGACATCCAGGACATGCGCCGCACGCTTGAACACAAGGATGACCTGACCCGCGATCAGGTGTTCGACACCTTCATCAAGGATCTGCGCAGCCGCGGTGTCGAGATCGAGGTTCCGTCCGATCCGCTGACGGATCAGGTCTTTATCGGCACGCTCATCGCCAACTACGATGTCGGTGTGCCGCGCATCTATCCGCCGGAAGCTCCGGGTCCGATGCAACTGGCCGCTTAATAGCGGCCAGTTGGCTCAGGTGATCACGCTTGATAAGGTAAATGCGTGATCACCTGGGTCGTATGGATATTGGAATATGGAGAGCTGACCGACTTGATCTGGTTGTAGAAAAAGTGGCCGCAGGCTGCCCAGATGCCGATGGCGATCAGGATGAACAGCACGACGGCGGTGGCGCGCACGGATGCTGGCTCGCAAGCGTAGCTTTTCATTTTTAATCCTCCCTGGGGCCTCTGACGGGCCCATCCAGAAGGGTACGACACTTCAAAAACGTGGTTCTGTAAACATAAATTACGAACATTTGTATTTTTCTGTACATTTATATGGTTTTTATCAGTAGGTAGATTTCAACGATCTGCGCACGTTGTATGGGGGCTTGAATGGCGGAAGTGGACGTATTGGTCGTCGGTAGTGGTGCGGGAGCACTAGCCGCAGCCAACCGAGCTCTCGACAACGGCCTGACCGTCAAGATCGTTGAAAAGACGGAATACTGGGGTGGAACGTCCGCTATATCGGGCGGTGCGCTGTGGCTTCCGGTTAACGGCCAATACCCTACGGATAGCAGGGCGATGGCCCGCCAATACATGCTGTCATGCATCGGTGAGGGCGCAGACGTCGACCGGGTAGACGCTTATCTTGACCGTGTCAGCCAGACGATTTCGTTCTTGGGCGGCAAGGGCGTCGCTTTGGCCGCGAATAACGAATATCCCGACTACTGTCAGCATTTCGAAGGCGCGCTTCCGGGCGGGCGCACGATGGACCCGCAGCCTTATGACGGAAAGCGTCTAGGCGAGCACTTCCACACACTGCGGGATCAACTACCCTTCATGAAGGTGTTTGGCCGCATCTCGCTATCCAATCCAGAAGGCCGTATGCTTTCCACACGCCGCAAGGGATGGGTGAAGCTGTTGCTATCGATGAGCACGGCGTACTGGTTCGATATTCCGTGGCGGCTAAAAACATCGCGTGGCAGTCGCCTGACTATGGGATCGTCGCTGGTGGCCCCGTTGGGCGAGGCCCTGTTCAAGCGCGGTCTGCGGATTGATCTTCAACATCGTCTTCGCTCGATCGAGCGTGATGGGAGCGACTTCCTTGTGACCCTCGACACGCCGGAGGGACCCAAGACGGTTGTCGCCGCCAATATTATTCTGGGCTGTGGCGGGTTTGAACATAACGCGGCGCTAAGGGCTGGCTATATGGCCGAGGGAGCCCGGCCTGATCACAGCGCTTCGCCTGCCGGCGCGAATACAGGCGATGCTCTATTATCGGCCCAGAAGCTTGGCGCTGCTGTCGTGAATGCCGGGAATGCCTGGTGGGCGCCTATCGTACGTGGTCCGATGGCGGGCGTGGAGGATGCGCCTTACGTCCTGTTCATGGAGCGGGCCTCACCCGGCGGTATCATCGTTAACAAACGGGGTGTGCGGTTCACCAACGAAGCCAAGTCGTACAACGACTTCGGTCTGGACATGATTGCAGATCAGGAGCGTACGGGCGGCACCTCGGATGTCTGGCTGGTGTTCGATGCGGGCTTTCGCAAGCGTTACATGGTCGGGCCGTTGATGGCGGGCAGCATCCAGCCGGACAAGGCGCTGCCGTCAGGCTGGCTTGGTCGCGTCTTCTATCGCGCGGATTCAGTGTCAGAACTCGCCGGCCAGATTGGCGTGCCAGCTGCCGCACTGGAACAGACCGTAGCCCGGTTTAACGAGCATGCGGTTGATCACGTCGACCCTGACTTCAGGCGCGGCGACAATGTGTATGACCGCTATTTCGGAGATGCGAACTTCGCTAATCCGAACATCGCACCTCTGGCGCACGGTCCGTTCTATGCGATGCGCATCATGCTGGGTGATCTTGGCACGAATGGCGGTTTGCGTACCGATCGGGATGCCCGCGTGCTGGATGCCAGAGGCGTGCCTATCGAGGGCTAGTTCGCCATCGGGAACACGGCCGCATCGGTGATGGGCCAATCCTATCCGGGCGCAGGCGGGACCCTTGGGCCGGCCGTCAGCTTCGGCATAGCAGCAGCAGATGCTGCTGCATCACGACACCATTAAAATAAGGGGAGATTTCCGGTGGCTGTTCAGCTCGACCCACAGATTGCTCAGCTTCTGGCGCACGCGCCGCCTTATCCGGGAGCGCGTCATATCCCGTTGGACCAGTTGCGCGAGTATATTCGCCAAACAGCAGCCGCCACGCCCACCTATCAGGCAGAGCTTGCCAGTGTTCAGGATGTCAGCGTGCGCGGACCAGATGGCGATGTGCTTGCACTGCGACTGTACACGCCGACGGGGGAGGGGCCGCATCCGGTGACCCTGTTTTTCCACGGCGGCGGCTTCGTCATGGGGGATCTGGACAGTCAGGATATGATTGCGCGAGCCCTGGCTGAAGCAGCGGGTACGCTGGTCGTCTCTGTCGACTATCGACTAGCTCCGGAGCATCCTTATCCCGCTGCTCCTAAAGATGCAGAAGCGGGCCTGAAATGGGTGGTCGCCAACATCGACCAGTATAATGGCGACGCTCAGCGTATAGCCACGGCGGGTGACAGTGCGGGCGGCGTGCTGGCGGCGGTGACGTCGATCATCGCCCGCGACAACGGCATCCCGCTGAGAGCGCAACTGCATTTTTACGGCTCCGGTGGCTTCCCGTTCGAGCGCCTGCCGTCCTGGCACGAGTTCAAGGACGGAACCCTGTTAAATGTCGACGACATCGACTTCTTCTGGGAAGTCTATGTACCTGAACTCCAGACTGTAGGCCGCGAGCCTTTGGCCAGTCCGCGTTTTGCTGATCTGGCGGGTTTGGCTCCAGTCTATGTCATGACTGCCGAGCTCGATCCCACGCGCGATGACGGTGAGGATCTGGGGCACCGCTTGAGAGACGCAGGCGTGGATGTGGTTATCGATCGCGTACCGGGTGCCATCCACGGCTTCCTGTCGTTCCTCGGCGCGGTCGATATCAGCAAAAGTGCCATCGATCGTGCAGCATCATGGCTGCGCCAACAATTCGCTTAAATAAATAGGGGAGGCATCGGTATGACCGAGCAAGAGGCTTTTTCGGGCGGTGTGGCCGTCATCACAGGGGCAGGTGCGGGGCTGGGCGAGGGCTTGGCCCGCCGCGCAGCCGGCTTGGGCATGACTGTTGTTATGGCCGACATTGACGAAGAGCGTGTCAAACGTGTCTCGGACGAACTCGTTTCTCAAGGATTAAAGGCCGATCCTGTCAAGGTCGACGTCTCGCGCGCCGAGGAGCTGGATAGCCTCGCCGCCTATGTTCACGAAAAGCATGGCGAGGTGCGTCTGCTGATCAATAATGCGGGCATCGAGACCATCGGTAACAGTTGGGAACTACCCGCCGAGCTGTGGGACCGTACCTTGAATATCAATTTACACGGCGTCATCCACGGCGTTCGGGCCTTCCTGCCGAAGATGCTCCAAAACAGCCAGAAGTCTTATGTCGCCAATTTGGCGTCGGTCGGCGCGTTTGGACAAATGCCGCTACAGACCGCCTACATGGTCACCAAACACGGCGTTCAGTCGTTTACGGAATGTCTGTATCTGGAGCTCGAACTGCTTAAAGCTAACGTTCAGGTCAGCTCGATTATCCCTGGCATGGTGAAGACCCGCATTTTCGAAGACGCGCGTCCTTCAGCCGACCCGAAGGCTGCCCATCACCAGAGCGTCATGCGCCATATGATGGCAACCTATGGAATGGACCTCGAGGAAGCCTGCAAAGTCATTTTCGCGAAGATGGCAGCCGGTGAGTTTTGGGTGTCCACCCAGCCAGAGATGACGGCTAACATTGCCTCCAACCGCGCTCGTTTCCTGAGCGAGCAGTCGTTCCCCAATCTGACCGAAGAGACGCGCGGGCTAATCGAGGCATAAGGCGGCGGAATCGGGCATGGCCTGTTTTTTGTCCCAACCAGAATTGACGTTAGGTTTTTTGTAAGTCAGCACTTACATAACTTTGGTTGTCGGAAGGGAATTCGCATAGTTCCTTTCCGCAACTCAGTGTTAGCTCGTTGAAAAAAATAGAAAAATATTACTACGAAAATTTCCATACAAATGTATTGTATAACGTCGGTTCGCGTATATAGTTCTTCTCTCAGCGATTGATAACAAGCGACCGAAGAGTTGCCCGAAGCGCTAGGGGAGGAACCTAAATGCAATCCGAATTGAATGCTAAATCGCGCCTGCTGTGTGGAGCAGCATGTGCAATTCTAGTGGGAGGCGTTGCCTTCCCGACCATGGCGCAGGAGCAGGACACAGCGACGGTCGCTGACGTAGTGGTCACTGCCACTCGTAACGCTCGCATGCTTAAGGACGTCGCTATCGCGGTCGACGTCGCGACCGGCGAGCAGCTCGAGCAACTGGCCATCCTGGATGCCAAGGATGTCCAGCAATTGGCTCCGGGCCTGCAGATGGCAAACAAGGATGGTCGATCCAATACTGCGACCCTGCGAGGCATTGCCTACGATCCGGATTCGGGCACGGTCCCATCTGTCGACATCTATTTCAATGAAAACCCTGTTGATCCGCAGCTGGCTCTGACCGCGCTGTATGACGTTGGTCAGATCGAGATCCTGCGTGGGCCGCAAGGGGTTCTGCGCGGACGTACCGCTCCGGGCGGTGCAATCACCATTGCCTCGCGCAAGCCTGACCTCGGCGGCATCGAGGGCTATGTTCAAGGCACGGCAACCGACAAGGATGCCACCAACTTGCAGTTCGGCGTGTCTGTCCCGCTGGTTCAGGACCGCCTTGGCCTGCGCATCGCGGCTTTGGATGACCGCAATCCGGTCAACTATGTCCATAATGTAAACCGTGACGAAGACTCCGAGGGGCACACCCAGAGCTTCCGTGTTTCGTTGCTGGCGCTGCCGACGGACAGCTTGACGGTCGGTCTAACGTATCAGCGCCTGACGTCTGACGAGACCCAGCACTCTCAAGTGATTGGGAATGGCGCATTCCTTCCGACCGGCCCGCTGCCGTCGATGGACTTCGCTCCCAATGGTCCGGCCGCAAGTATCTCTGACCGTATCGGTGTGTCGGAAGGTCCGACGCGTTTTGAACGGGAGTTCGACCTTTTAACCGCATCGCTGGATTGGCAACTCAAGAATGGATCCCTGTCGCTAAACGCATCGAAGCTGGACGCCGAGCTGAATCAGCGCCTCGACTTTGATGTCGGCAATGCCGTTCTGAACTACGACGAATCCCAGATTCTCTATATCCCGTACGATACCAGCTACGTTGAGTTGCGTTACGCGTCGGAACTGAACGGTCCGTTCAACTTCCAGCTGGGTATGAACTATTCGCGTCAATACTCGGATCCAGTCTATGTGAACCAGCGTACCGATACGCTGATCAGCGGGATGCCGGCATTCCTGATGGATCTGCCGCCGGAGTACGGAGTGATTTCGACCTTCCCACTGTATTCGATCTCGCCGGTGGACGTGTTCATCGAGTCGCCGACGCAGCTGGAGAACACCTCCTATTTCGCCAGCATGACCTACGACATAACCGATCGTCTGCAGTTTAACGGCGGCGTTCGTTATACCGACTACACGTCATACCAGCAGAGCTTCCTGACGGTAGACGCGGGCGGTCAGATCGTCCTTGATAACTTTCCGACGCTGCCGGAAAACAGCGCGCGCCGAGAAGTTGATGCGTGGACCGGCGGCGCCAGTTTGGTCTATCAGTTCACCGACACCATCAGCGGCTACGCCAGTTATGGCCGCTCGTTCCGTGCCGGTTCGGCCGCAGTGGGTAACACCGCGCCTCTGGAAGACCGACTGGTCATCACCAAAGACGAAGTCTCTGACGCCTACGAGCTGGGCCTGAAGGGTACGGCCTTCGACCGTCGCCTCAGCTTCACGACCAGCATTTTCCAACAGACCTTCGACAACTACATCGCGCGTACGCCGGAAATGATCCGTATGGCGAGCGGTCGTAACGGCATTGTCGATAGTGTGCTGAAGGTGAACTACAATGCTGATGCCGTGGTGCGGGGCATCGAAACGACTTTCTGGGGCAAGATCACCCCTGACTGGGATGCCTCGCTGTCCATGAGCTATACCGACGCCAAGTTGGATGGTGGTGAGCGCCCCTGCAACGCACTTGATGCCCAAGGCAACATCTTCGTGCCGATCGGCCAGCAGGCCTCGTTCTGCGAAGCGGATGGCAAGATGGGCGACCAGTCGCCATTCCAACTGTCGGCGAACTCCGAATACCGCTTCCGTTCGTTCGGCAGCGTCCAACCCTTTGTGCGGGGTCTGGTTTTCCATAACCCGGGCTTTGACTCTGACTTGATCGACTACAAGTACGAGGATTTCACCAATGTGAACCTCTACCTGGGCATCCGCTCGGACAAGGGTTGGGAACTTTCGGTGTTTGCCAAGAACCTGTTCGACGAGGCCGTTGTCCGTGGGGCTTCGGATAGCAATCACATCAAACAGACCAGCGTCCTTCAGCCCGATTTCAGCATGATGCCGGGACCTTCGATCGACTCTGGCTACCGCACAGTGACCGTCAATCCGCCGCGTGAAATCGGCGTGTCGCTGCGCTTAAGCTTCTAACTTCCCTGCCAAAGTCTGTCCTTAAAGGGCGGGCCCCTCCCACCTTGATGGCTCGGCACCGAACACGATGCCGAGCCACTTTTTTGAATGTGATGGAGATACCCAATGTCACTTCCTGCCCACACCTTTAACTTCACCAAGCTTCTGGTTGGCGATCTAGATAAGTCTGCGGCCTTCTATGAAGCCGTCTTCGGCCTTCAGCGGTTGGCCGTGGTGGAAGACGCCATTGCAGGGCGGGCTATACGCGAAGTCATGTATCAGCCGACCCAAGAAGGCGGTGCAACATTCGTGATCCTGAGTTTTCTCGATGCGCCTGAGCCGGTCATGGGCGAAACCATCACAGGTTTCACTGTCGCTGACCTCGCCCAAACACTGAGCGATGTTATGGCAAACGGCGGCGCTATTGCCGATCCCGTGCGAGAAATGCCGGAAATGGGTATTCGGGTAGGTTTTGCCCGAGATCCTGAAGGCCACCTGATCGAAATCGTGCAGATGCTGGGCTGATAGCGAAGAGCGATGATGAACCGGTTTCAAGGCAAGCGCATCGTTGTGACCGGGGCCGGTTCAGGCATCGGCCGCGCCACCGTGATCAGATTGGTCGAGGAGGGAGCCGAGGTCTTTGCTGTCGACCAGTCTTCCGACGGACTGGTCGTGACTAGTGATAGTGCAGGGAAGGGTGTGGTAAGCCATGCCTTGTCAGTGACCGATGAAACGGCTGTCAAAACGCTCTTCAAGGAAATCGGCGAAAGCGGAGATCTGCACGGGATTGCCAATCTGGCGGG
>JAEZHG010000242.1 GCA_023436945.1 Pseudomonadota bacterium
TCACCGAGGGCAAGAACCGCGAGGTCCGTAAGGTTCTCGAGAGTGTCGGCCTTCAGGTGAACCGCCTGATCCGTCTGGCCTATGGTCCGTTCAACCTCGGCACCTTGCCGGTTAACTCGGTCGAGGAAATCGGTCCGCGTGTGATCCGCGAGATGCTGGGCGAGCACATCCGTCCGGAAAACCTACCGACCGGTAACTCGGTTGCGACCGCAGCACCTATTCCGGGCCGCCGTCCGGCTGGTGCTATCATCAAGGGCCGTTCGGGTTCGGCGCTTTCCGACCCGTCGCGCAAGCCGAGCCGCGTCCGCGCTGCTGTTAAGGCCGCCGAGGAGGGCGTGCCGGAGAAACCCGCGCGTCCGGTGAAGAAGGAAGGCTGGGCCAAGGCCACGCCCAAGTTCGAGCACAAGAAGACCTTCAAGCCGCGCGCCCGTCCGGGCTTTGAGGAGGGTGGCGAACGTGCAGAGCGCAGTGACCGTCCGCGCAAGCCTTTCAACCGCGAACCGCGTTCGGAACAGTTCATCGACGACCGCCGCAAGCCGGAAGGCCGTGATGGCGAGCGCCGTGGCGGTGGCTTCGGAGGCAAGCCTGCTGGCCGTTCGTTCGGCGACCGTCCTTCGGGCGGCAAGTCGTTCGGTGACCGTCCACGTGGTGACAAGCCGTTTGGCGGCAAGCCTTCGGGTGGCCGTCCGTCGGGTGGAAAACCCTTCGGCGGTAAGCCGGGTGGTGGTGCAGGCCGTGGCGGCCCGCGCGGCCGTTCGTAAGGCGCAAAACCTATGAGGATTGTCGCTGGCAGTCTGAAGGGTCGCGCCATCGTAGCGCCGGAAGGTCAGAACACGCGTCCGACCTCCGACCGCGCACGTCAGGCCATTTTCAACGTGCTTGAGCACGCGGGATGGGCCGAGGATGTTCTGGACGGCGCAAGGGTCATCGACCTGTACGCCGGTTCAGGCGCGCTGGGCTATGAAGCGATCTCGCGCGGTGGTGCCTTCTGCCTGTTCGTCGAAACCGACGACGGTGCACGCGGTGCCATTCGTGAAAACATGGATGCATACGGCTTGTTTGGCCGTACGCGGGTTCATCGCCGCAGTGCGACCGACCTTGGCCCGCGTCCGGGTTCGGCGGGTGAGGCCTTTACTCTGGCCTTCCTCGATCCGCCCTATGGCAAGGGTCTGGGCGAAGAGACGCTGGCCAAGCTGCTGGAAGGCAACTGGCTGGCTCCTGAAGCTGTGGTTGTCTATGAGCGCGGCTCAGACGAGCCGGAGATCGAGACCCCCGGCTATGAACGCATGGATGCCCGCGACTATGGCGCGGCGCGCGTGCTGTTCCTGAAGGTCGCCGCTTCACAGTAACGCTGATAGGCTGCGGCTATGATGATTCATCGCCGCAGCCTTATCGCCTCGGTCGCCGCAACGGCGGCTCTTCCAAAAATCGTTATGGCCGACACAAACCCGCGCTGGCAGCGACGGTCCGATATGCCGTGGGCGACGCAGGAAGTTTACTGCTCGGTGCTGGATGGAAAGATCTATGTCGCCGGAGGCTTGATAAGGGATCGACTGCACACCCGCATCAATGATCGCGTGGGCGTCTATGACCCTGCGAGTGATAGCTGGAGCGAGGCCGCACGCCTTCCTCAGCCAAGACACCACCCCATGCTGGCGACCGCGATGGGACGGATATGGGCCTTAGGCGGTTATGACCGTCGCGAGGGCGGTGAGTGGACCTCGATGACGGATGTCTGGGTGCTGGATGAAGACCTGTGGCGGCCGGTCGGGCAGATGCCCCAGCCCTTGGCCGAGACGGTCGGGGCGACAGTCGGCAACAACATCCATCTGATTGGTGGCCGCTCGCCTAAGGACGGCAAGAACGGCCAGTGGAATGATCAGGTCGATGTGAATACGCACCTTGTTTTCGATGCGTCGGAAGGGATTTGGGGAGCGGCCAGACCTGCGCCCGAAGCCCGCAATAGTGCCGCCGCCAGTGTCCATGAAGGCATCATCTATGTAGCAGGCGGACGGATGGTTGAGGGCGGCAGAGGCACTGGCCGTCTGGATCGCTATGACCCGCAAGCGGACCGCTGGGATGCGCTTAGCCCTATACCTGTATCCGCCAAAGGGCAGCAGGTCGGCGGCGGCTTGGCCATGGCAACTGTCGGTGACAAACTGGTCGCGTTTGGCGGTGAATGGCTGGCACGTCCCGGTGGTGTCTTTAGCGAAACTTGGCTCTACGACATCAAATCCGACAGATGGGCGCGAGGGCCGGACATGGGGGTTCCGCGTCACGGGCTTGCAGGCTGTGCGGTGGATGGCGTGGTCTATGCGCTGGCTGGCGGCGAGGTTTACTCAGGCGGCAAGGCTAGCGGTGTCGTCGAGGCTCTAAGCCTATAAATCCTCGGCTCGAATGCCCTAAAGCTGTTATGGCTTAGGGTGTGTATTTCCTTTGAGGTCCCATCATGATCCAGCCCTCCGTCTCCTTTACCGAGAACCTGCAGCAGATGCCTTCTATCGAGGGTCTGGCCTATATCGAGCTTAAGGATCAGACGGGCGAGGTGGTGGCGACCATCGAGAACAAGCCGGGCAAGCAGGGTTCGCTGAAAATCTACCAGTATCTGCAACTGACCTTTGGCGAGTTGAACGCCCAAGCGGCGGCGCACGGTCTTGAGGTCTTTGCCGAGCATACGATTGACGCAAAAAATCGCCCGGGCGCACATCCGAACATCGACCGACTTCTGGATATCGTCGATGGTGCCAGTCCGATGAACATCCATCTGGTCCACGCCGACTAAGACAATCGACTAGGTCTTATCAGGCTTGCTCAGGTGGTCAGCGAGGCCTGCTGCGGCCTTGGTGACATCGGCCCAGGTGACGGCAAAACAGTCTTCGTCGCCATAGTAGGGATCTTGCACGCTTTCGCCCGCACGGCCTGCCCAATCCAGCATCAGGCTGAGTTCGGCGGTGCTGTCTGCGGGCATGATGCGCTTCAGATTGGCCAGATTGTCGGCATCCATCGCGACGATGTGGTCAAAGCGCGTGAAGTCTGCGGGCTTTACCTGACGTCCGCGCAAGGCAGAGATGTCCACGCCGTTGCGCTTGGCTGTCGCGATGGCGCGCGGATCGGGCTTTTCGTCGATGTGATAGGCGGCGGTGCCTGCACTGTCCGTCACGATAGACAGCTTGCGTCGTGCAACCTCGGCACGGAAAGCGCCCTCTGCCAGTGGCGAGCGACAGATGTTGCCCAGACAAACGAAGAGAACAGATTTAAACATGGCCCCAACCTAACAACTCGGGCGGGCCAGCGCTATTGGCGCGCTAAAAGGGCAGGGGTATCGGCTGGCCCAGAAGCTGCCGATACCCCGCCAGCTTCGATTAGAAGCGGGTGGTCACGAAGACCGAGGTGTAGAACAGGTCGTCGTTCGTGCCCGACTGTTCGAGGAACTTGCCTGCATCAACGTGGTTGATCAGGAAGCCAGCCGAAACGTGGCTGTTGAAGTTGTAGTCCACGCGAGCGGTGGTGCGGATGCCCACATTGCGCGATGTGCCTTCGTTAGCACCGCGCAGCAGGGCCGGAGCCATGCTGTAGACGCCGTCGGTCTTTTCGATACGTTGCAGCATGGTGACGCCGACGTTTGCAGACAGTTTCGGCATCGGGTTCACGTTCAGGTTTACACCGGCGTGCAGCATGTTGGCGTAGCCGAACTCGGTGGTGAAGGTCTGGCCACGGCCCCACATGGAATCGAAGGTCTGGGTGACGTTGTCAGCAGCGTTCTTGTCGCCCGAAGCGGCTTCAAAACGGGTTCCCAGACGCGGCTTCCATGCGCCTTGCAGTTGGTAGGTCGCTTCACCGCCAACGAACCAGGCTTGGACGTCCTTGCCAGAGAAGGTTTCGCCGCCTTGGATCATGGCTTCGAGGTCGTAGTTCAGGGCGTCCTTACGGGCGGCAACGCGGACCGAGAAGGTTTCGCGCTCGCCGTTGAAGTCAGCGATACGGGCGGTTTCCTGATCGGTGCGCAGGTAAACGAACTCGACTTCGCCTTGACCAGCAAAGCCGTTGATGCGGCGTGCAGCGTGGGCCGAGAAGAATTTGAAGCCGTCGTTGGTTTCGTTGTTCCAGTCGCCAGCGATGTCGGCGACGGTCTTGCCAGCCAGCGCGCCATAGCGCCAGTCACCGGTGGTGGCCTGAACACGCAGGGCGTCATAGGCGCGGCGGGTATTCGGACCGTTGCGCGGGTCGAACAGGCGGCCCTTGCCGATCGAGATTTCCTGACGGCCAGCACGGGCGAAAATGGTGCCGTTGTCGCCGTAAGCACCCGAAGCTTCGACGAAGTACTGATGGCCTTCGATCACGTTGTGGTCGATCGGGTTGCGGGTCGGAACGTCGTCACCGTTGGTGCCGGTGGCTTGCAGTTCACCAAAAACGCGCAGGTTCGGGTTGATGTTCAGGTCGCCCCACAGGCGGACGCGGTGTTGCAGGTCGAAGCCTTCGTCCTGGACGCCACGGCCGAAGTTCAGGTTCTCACGGGTTTCGGTGCGGACGCGGGCCTCACCGCCAACGGTCAGATAGGCTTCGCCAGCGACCGGAATGAACTTCAGCTTGGCCCAGGTCGAGTTACGCAGAGCCGGATCCGACAGATGCGAGAAATCGTCATCATAGGACATCGGTGCAAAAACCGGAGCCGAGGATTGCGCATTGGCCATCGGGGCCAGAGCGAACGATGCCATGAGGGCGATGGCGCAGGTCGAACCGCGCAGCACCTTAGTGGAAGTCATAACAGGGGTTACTCAAATATATGGGGGATGTGGGATAAGTAAAATCCCTGAAGGCGAGATAGGCCTTCAGGCGTCGATATAGCACTTCGGATGTTAATCGTATCAATAACTTGTTGAACTATCAGTGTATTGTCACGACGTATCGTGATTTGGAATGTTGTAATGGGCGATGAGGCGGGCATTACACTGTCATGTGTAGAAACCGATGGGCTTACATCGGCTTCTTTAAGCAGCCTCCCGCCATTCATCGTTACATTAGATGGCAGGTCTTAGCTTCAGTGCACAGTGCTGCAAGGGCTTCTGGAATAGAGCCTAGGCTTTCGGCGCGGCGGCCATTTGTGCGCGCATCAGAAGGTCGCACAGGGTCTGGCGCTCTGGCTCGCTGAACCCCTCGAAAATGCGGGCTTCGACCGCCAAGGCCTGAGGCACGACCTGTTCATAGACCTTGCGCCCTGATGGGGTGAGGCTGAGCAGGTGTGAGCGCTGGTCATTGGGGTTCGGATTTCGACGCAGAAGGCCCCGCTCGATCAGATTCATAGCAGCACGGCTGACTGTTACCTTGTCCATGCGGGTGCGCTGGCCAATCGCCAGCGGTGTCATGGCCCCGTCCTGCGCCAGCACGGCGATCAGTCGCCATTCCGGCGTCTTGAGCTGGTGCGAGGTGCGATAGGTATCCGCCACCGCGTCACTGACCACATTGGCTGTCACGGACAGCAGATAGGGCAGGAAATCATTTAGGCGGAAGGGCGCGGTGTTCTGCATTGGCCCACAGTTGACACCGTATCGCCGTCACGTCAAACTGGTTTCAAATGAAACTAAATGGAGGGACGCTGATGGGAACCGCAAATACCCGAACCTACATGGTCGGTTTCGCCAACCATTTTGCTAGCGAAGCTGTCGCGGGCGCTCTGCCTGTCGGTCAGAACTCGCCGCAGAAGACGCCGTTCGGTCTCTATGCCGAGCAACTGTCGGGCACGGCGTTTACCGCGCCGCGCAAGGAAAACTTCCGTAGTTGGCTTTACCGTCTGCGTCCGTCCGCCAATCACGGGGC
>JAEZHG010000054.1 GCA_023436945.1 Pseudomonadota bacterium
GACCTCTCTGATCCTCGGGCGCCACTTCGGTTCGTGGAGCGATCTGAAGGCTGCCGCAATCGAAGCCTCCAAGGGTATTCCCACGGCTGAGTGGTATGACCTTCAGGCCACCCACGGCATCTCGGCCCGCGCGCTGGAACAACTGGCCACGACCGATGTGCCTGCGGTAGCCCCATGGGGCGATGCGGCGCTGGACATCAATATCAAGCAACTGTTCCCCGGCCTTGCCGCCCCGGCCCGTCGTGGTCTGGCGGAAAAGGCCGGTGATTGGGCGGGTGTCGTTCGCCTTGCCGATATTGCCCGCAACCAAGGCCCCAGCCTGATCCTGAACCAGATTGCGGGCGTGTCCGGCGTTGGCCCCGTCGCGGCCAAGGCGCTGGCCCAGTTCTTCCACGAGCCCCACAACCGCGAGGTCGTCGAGGCACTGGAAGCCGAACTGGAAACCATCACCGCGATGGAACAGGCCCGCACCGACACTGCGGTCGCCGGAAAGACCGTGGTCTTCACCGGATCGCTGGAAAAATTCACCCGTGACGAGGCAAAAGCCCGCGCCGAAAGCCTCGGAGCGAAAGTCTCGGGTTCCGTTTCCAAGAAAACAGACTATTTGGTCGCCGGTCCCGGTGCAGGTTCTAAGCTGAAGGATGCCGAAAAGCACGGGGTCAAGGTTCTGACCGAGGACGAATGGCTCGCCCTCATCGGGTAATCTATCGGGATTGAGACATGCGTGCCGTCGCCATCGATTTTGAAACCGCAAACGAGCGCCGCGCCAGCGCATGCTCGATCGGTCTCGCGTGGATCGAGGACGGCCGCGTGGTCGATGTGGAAACCCACCTGATCCGTCCGCCGGAAATGCGCTTTGCGCCGGTCAACATTCGTATCCACGGCATTACGCCGGATATGGTCGAGGACGCGCCGGAGTTTCCGGAGGTTCTGGCGAAGCTGCGCGAACGGATCGGCACCTGCGACATGGTGCTGGCCCACAATGCGGGCTTTGACATGAGCGTAGTTCGCGCAAGCTGCGACACCTATGAACTGTCCTATCCTGAGTTCGACTATCTCTGCACCGTCAAGGTGGCCCAGCGCGTCTGGGCAGACCTTGGCACGGCGCGGTTGAACGCTCTGGGCGATCATCTCGGCATCAGCTTCAAACACCACGACGCGGGCGAGGATGCCTATGTCTGCGCCGAGGTGGCACTTGAGGCCATGCGCCTGCGTGAGGCCAGCAATCTGCACGATCTTGCCAAGATCACCCAGGTCGGCGTCGGGCGCATGAGTGCTGCGGGCTATTCGGCCTGCTCGGCCCCTCGCCCGACACGCTCGCGCTCGATTGAAACGGCGCGTCCCTATTCGGATATCTTCCGTCCCGTCCCAGGAATGCCGCTGTCGATGCAGGGCAAGCGGGTCGTTTTCTCGGGCCAACTGTCGCGCTTCTCGCGCTCGGAAGCCCAAGAAATCGCTGGCCGTTTCGGCGCGCGGGTGATGGCGTCCGTGAATGCGAAAACAGACTGGGTCGTGGTCGGTAACGGCGCGGGTTCGAAGCTGGACCGTGCGCGCCATCTGGGGTTGAAGCTGATCTCCGAAGCCGACTTTATGGACCTCATTACCGTCAAATCTTGACGTAACGTCCGGTAATTAAAACGGAAAACAGCATAATTTTAGGTCTTGTTTGTAACGCAATCTGGCAGCACCTTACGGGCAACGGATCCTCCCCGAGATCCGGCTTAGGGAAGCGAACACCATGAAGACCAAGATTTTTGCTGCCGCTGTACTGGCCGCCTCCGCACTGGCTGCCCCTGCGCTGGCCGGTGACCCGACCGGTCTGTGGCAAACCCCGACCAACGGCGGCCAGGTCCGCATCGAGCAATGCGGCAGCGCCCTGTGCGGCACTCTGGTGACCTCGGCGGCCATCCGCGCCAACCCGGGCCAACTGGATGTCAACAACAAGGATGCCTCGCAGCGCGGTCGTACCCTGCGTGGCCTGCGTATGCTTTCGGGCTTCACCGGCGGCCCGACCGAGTGGCGCGGCGGCTCGGTCTACAATCCGGAAGATGGCGGCACCTATCGCGGCACCATCACCATGACCAATGACAACACCCTGCGTCTGCGCGGCTGCATCGTGGCACCGCTCTGCAAGACCCAGACGTGGACCCGCGTCCAGTAACAGCTTTTCCTCCCCGGAAAACCTGAAGAGCCCTCGCGGATTCGTCTGCGGGGGCTTTTTTTGATCCTCAGATCAGGGCTGCGACCACCGCCAGCAGCACTGTGGTCATCACCGCATTCAGCGCCATGCCCAGTCCGGCATAGGCTCCGGCAATCTCGCTGACCTGAAAAGCACGCGCAGAGCCGACACCGTGCGCAGACACCCCCACGGCAAAGCCGCGCACGCGATAGTCTTTCATCCCCATAGCGTTCAGCAATGGCGTAGCGATCATGGCACCGAACACGCCCGAAAAGACGATGATCACAGCAGCCAGAGCGGGAATACCGCCCAGTGTTTCCGCCACTGCCATGCCCACGGGAGAGGTCGCCGCGCGCGGGGCCATACTGGCCAGCACAGTCTTGGGCGCACCAAACGCCCAGACAATCGCGACCGCCGAGACAATGGCCGTCATTGAACCGGCAAGAAGAGCCAGCAACAGAGGCACAGCCAGTTTGCGGATGGTCTGACGCTGCTCCCAGATAGGAACCGCCATGGCCACCACCGCAGGTCCCAGCAGGAAACTGATCATCGCCGTCGCAGAAGCATAGAGATCATAAGGCGTGTCCATCACCCAAAGCAGGGCGATCAGAACAGGCACAGACCACAAGACCGGATGCAGATAGGGCGGGCGTCCAAACTTACGCGACATCCAGTCGATCGCCGCGAACACAGCGACGGTGACAGCCAACCAGAACAGGGTCGATTGCCCGTAGAACAGTGCGTTGATCGCAGGGGCGCTCATGGCTCACCCTGATGACTTGCATCCCCCTGCCCCAGATCCATTCGGCGCATCGCCCAACGGAAAACCAGAGCCGTGACGACCATGGTCAGGATCGTCGAGACAAGTGTCGCCAAGAGGATGGGAAGACCATGAGCTTTTAGCAGCGACCCTTCGTCCATCAGCCCGACCGCGGCAGGCACGAACATGATGGGCAGATGCGCCGTCAGCCAGCCCGCCACCTTTTCCAGTGACGGTCGCTCCCGGCGCACCAGTCCAAGCCACAGCAACAGTATCCCCATGCCGAGCACCGCGCCCGGTATCGGCACCCCCAGCCTGTTCAGCAGCACACCAAACAACTGGCAGAGCAGCAGAAGCGCTATCGCACCCAGCATGGAGTGATGACGGCCCTTAGAGCGGGCGCGTCTGTTCCTTCAGCCAGGCCAGAGCCGCCTCGTCCTTCTGGACGCCATCCGCCAGCAACGGACCGACCTTGGCCAGAACCTCGGCGTGATAGTCGTCAACATACTGGCGCTCTTGCGGGGTCAGCAGGCTCACGTCGATCAGCTTGCGGTCCAGCGGGGCCAGCGTCAGTTGCTCGAAGCCATGCATCGGGCGCTCGCCGCCTTCCGGCACCGACGGCGCGGTGACGACTTGCAGGGTCTCGATACGGATGCCCCACTCACCTTCGCGGTAATAGCCCGGCTCGTTCGAGAGGATCATGCCGGTCAGCAGAGGCTGGGTGGTGCCCCAGTTGGCAATGCGCTGCGGGCCTTCGTGGACACCAAGGTAGGAGCCAACGCCGTGGCCGGTGCCGTGGTCATAGTCAAAGCCTGAGTTCCACAGAGCCTGACGGGCGATGACATCCAGATGCATCCCCGAAACGCCCGCGGGGAAACGGATCGTCGCCATGCCGATGTGGCCCTTGAGGACCAGTGTGAACATGCGGCGCTGCTCGTCCGTGCCCTCACCGATGACCATGGTGCGGGTCACGTCCGTGGTGCCGTCTAGATACTGGCCGCCGCCGTCCACCAGCAGCAGGCTGCCCTGCTCCATCTTACGGATCGTCGAACCGACCGGCTTATAGTGCGGCAGGGCACCGTTGGCAGCCACGCCGGCGATAGTGTCAAACGACAGGTCTTTCAGTTCGCCAGTGGCTTCGCGGAAGCCTTCGAGCGCTTCCACCACGGCACGCTCGTCCGGCAGTTCCACCTGAGCGACCGTATCGACCCAGTGAAGGAAACGCGTCAGGGCCGCACCGTCGCGGATGTGTGCGCGGCGGCTGCCTTCGATCTCGACTTCGTTCTTGCAGGCACGCGGGATGGCGCACGGGTCCATAGCGCGGATCACCTTGGCTCCGGCTTTGTCGAGTTGTTCGAAATACCACGCCGAGGAGATGGCCGGATCAATCACGACCTTCTGGCCCGACAGTTTGGCCAGAGCGCCTTCCAGCGCCTCGGACGCTTCTACAGTGACCTCATCGCCCAGCCATTCAGGCAGTTCGTTGGTGACCTTTGCCGGATCAAAGAAAACCTGCGCCGAACCGTCTGCACGGACAATGGCCTGACCCAGCGGCAGCGGGGTGCGGATGACGTCGCCGCCGCGAATGTTGAACAGCCACGCAATCGAGGACGGCGCGGTCAGGACAGCAACATCGCCGCCCTTGGCCGCAATGGCCTTGCCAATGCGGGCGCGCTTGGAAGCCGCGCTTTCGCCAGCGTATTCCTCAGGGTGCGGCACGACCGGAGCCTGCGGCTGTGCGGGGCGGTCGGCCCACGCCAGATCAATTGGATTGCCATCTACGGCCTTCAGCGAACCGCCTGCCTTTTCGACGGCCGCACGGATGGCATCCAGCGCATCGGGGCTGTGCAGGCGCGGGTCATAGCCGATGACCTGACCTGATTTGATGTTTTCAGACAGCCACTTGTTCTGTTCGTTCAGCGGCACACGCGCGAACAAAGCCGCATCGGTCTGGGCCTTGACCTGCACCGTATAGCGACCATCGACGAAGACGGCGGCACTGTCGGTGAACACCACGCCCGCACCGGCCGAGCCGGTAAAGCCCGTCACCCACGCCAGACGCTCGTTGGCATCGGGCAGATACTCGTTCTGATGCTCGTCCTCGTGCGGGACCAGCAGGCCGTCGAGGCCCTGCTTTGCCATTTCCGCGCGCACCAGCGGCAGGTGCTTTGCGCCAAACGAAGGATCGGTGGTTTCGTCGAAATGCTGTCTCATGGCTCCTGATTACGCCTGCACAACAGCAGGTTCCAGAGACAACAACAGCTTGGGCGCAATAAAAAAGCGGAGGCCGAGGCCCCCGCTTTCAAAGTCTTAGGCCTTGCGCAGTTGCAGGGCCGACCAGGCGTCGTTGTGGATGGTCTGTTCGACCACGAAGCCCAGCGGACGGTAGGCGTCCAGAATACGCTCTTCCTGCGTACGCAGTAGGCCCGACAGGATGGCCACGCCGCCCGACTTCAGGGCTTGGGCGATTTCCGGTGCCAGTTCGACCAGCGGTGCGGCCAGAATATTGGCGAACACCAGATCATACGGGGCATGCTGGGCGACGCGGGCGTCGTTCAGGCCGCTGGCGAAATAGAACTCGCATTTGGCGTCGTTGATCTCGGCGTTTTCGTTGGCGATGCGGGCCGACGGCTCGTCGATGTCGGTGCCGACAGCGATGGGGGTGCCGGTCTTGGCCGCAGCGATAGCCAGAACGCCCGTGCCGCAGCCGACGTCCAGAACCTTCTCATAGGTCTCGCCGCCTTCCAGCAGGTTGTCAAAGGCCTGGAGGCAGCCGACGGTCGTGCCGTGGTGGCCCGTGCCGAATGCAGCGCCCGCGTCGATCTTCAAGGTCACGCGGCCTTCCGGTACCTTGCCTTGATCGTGCGCGCCGTAAACGAAGAAGCGGCCAGCCTCGACGGGCGGCAGGCCCGACAGGCTCATGGCCAGCCAGTCAGCGTCGGCCAGTTTCTCGACGATCACTTCCAGACCTTCGACGGCGCGCATGTGGGCTTCGATGCCCTTGGCCTCTTCGTCCGTGGTCGGGAAGGCGTCGATGCGCCAGATGCCTTTGTCCTCGTCCTCTTCAAGGATCGAGTAGGTCGCGCCCTCGAGGGTCACGTCCGCATCCATGGCGGAAGCCGCCGTCTCGGCCGGAATACGCAGGCCGCGAGCAATAATCTGAAGAGCAGATTCCGACATTTTAAAAATCACCGGTATGATAGCGAATCGTCAGTGCGGGCCTTGCTTCCCAAGCCCGCGTTAATCCGAGGCTCGGGGAACATTATGGCTAAAGCACCGTCTGAAACAAAATCAGCCGCTCCGAAAGCGGCGTCTGCCACTTCCAAGCCGAAAGCAGCCGCGAAGTCGAGCGCTTCTGCCGCAAAACCCGCCGCAGATGAAGCAAAAACGACCAAGGTAGCAACGCCACGCGCCCGCACCGCCGCAGCCAAGCCCGCAGCCAAGCCTGCTGCTGCGCCCAAGGCGGCGGCAAAGCCTGCGGCCAAAACCACTGCCGCCAAGACCACAAAGGCCGCTGCCAAACCCGCCGCAACGGCTGAAAAGCCCGCTGCGACCAAGGCGGCTGCAAAGCCTAAAGCCACTGCTACCAAGCCAGCCGCAAAGGCCACAACGGCCAAGGCTGCAGCTAAACCCGCGACCGCCAAAGCCGCTGCTGACAAGCCAAAGGCCGCGCCTAAGCCAAAAGCTGCACCCAAGCCCAAGGCCGCCCCTAAGGCCGCCGCTCCGGTTGCCGAAGCCCCTGCCGCCGCACCTGTTGCGCCTGTAACGCCTGCGCCCGCTCCAGCCCCCGAGCCCGCGCCAGTCGCCGCTGCCCCACGCAAGACGACGATTGAAAAGCCAGCGCTCGAGCCCCTGCCCGACGCCCCTGCGCCGCGCCCGGAGCCTGTCGCTGAGCCCGCCGCAGAGGAAGCGCCCGCCAAGAAGGGTGGCTTCTTCGGCTTCATCAGCCGACTGTTCGGCGGCAAATAAGATCGCCTAAACGAATAAGGGCCGGTAGCAACGCTACCGGCCCTATTTTCTTGTCGGCTGTCCGAAGGATCAGTCTGCCAGATCTTCCGACAGGATCGCCATTTCGAACATGAACGAGCCGGCTTCGTCTTCGTCTTCGAAGACCACGCCGATGAACTCGTCATCGACATAGACTTCTGCAGAGTCGGCAACCTTACGAGCCTTCACCTTGATACCACCGTGGTTGAAGGTGCGCTTCAGGTGGCTCTCGACTTTTTTGAGATCGGATTCTTTCACGGGGATGGCCTCGTCTATCGTGTTTGCGTGGACCCTAGAGAAGCGGCCCGTCCTTGGAAAGCCCGCAGCACAAACGTCCACAGGCGGTTCCGAACAAAGTTTGGCGTCAGATCACGAAATCATAAACGATGTCGGCCAGCGTATGATCCATCGTGCGCGCGGGGGTCGCATCGGTGGGGCAGTTGACGGTGCGGGCCGGAACGCCCGCCACGGTGCAACCCGCCGGAACAGGCTTCAGCACCACAGAGCCCGACGCCACCTTGGCATTGTCGCCAACGGTGATGTTGCCCAAAATCTTGGCACCGGCACCCAACAGAACGCCCTTGCCGATCTTCGGGTGACGGTCGCCGCGCTCGGCCCCCGTACCGCCCAGCGTGACGGCATGCAGCATCGACACCTCGTCGCCGACCACCGCCGTCTCGCCGATCACGATGCCTGTGCCGTGGTCCACGAAAACACCCTTACCGATCTTGGCAGCAGGGTGAATATCCACTTGGAACAGCTCTGAAATGCGGCTCTGGAAATGGAAGGCCAGGGTGTCACGTCCCTGCTCCCACAGCCAATGCGCCACGCGCCACGCCTGTAGCGCCTGATAGCCCTTGAAATAGAGGAAGGGTTGCAGC
>JAEZHG010000040.1 GCA_023436945.1 Pseudomonadota bacterium
TTTTTTTATTTTTTATGTGCTTTTTTCATTTTTCAAAATCCTATATGTTAGATATAATGCTAATGCATATAGCAAAAATAGAATAATGAAGAGTACAGAATATGGGCATCCCAGTACGTTAACTATCAGATTGGAAATTTGGTTTCCCGATAGCCCCGCAAAAGCCCATGCTGATAATGTGAGTCCATGTATTGTACTTATTTTATCCATACCGAACCGTGATTGCAATAAAGTGGGCAGCGTTGAGAAGCCTCCGCCATAACCCGCGTTTACAATGCACAGCATTAATGGGACAATGAGGGGAATAAAAGATGCCGTCAGCACACTGGCACAAGATGATATGAATATGACAATATATACCAATGTTTTATATTTCATAAAATCTGATGCCGTCGAATAGCAAAACCTTCCAGCAGTATTAAAGAATGCTGTCAGTGCTGATAATATTCCAATGCTAACGATCCCAGCATACATTGCGATCGATTTCTCGAAAGAAATCAACGCCAGCCCGCAGGTAATGTTCAAATAAAATATAACCCATATTTTCCAATACGAAGGATCCTTTATAAAGTTCATATATGTCTTTAGATCCAACTTTACTTTAGGTTCTATCCATCCATCTGGCTTCTTAATTAGGTACGTAGCTGTAGTCATGCATATAATACTGAAGATAGATATGACCACCAGCGTTGTGATTACCGAAAACTCCGCGTTGCACCATTCTATAAATGGTGAGAATAAAACTTTTGACAGCCCAAACCCAGAAATTGCGATACCAGTTGCCAGACCTTTGTGTTCATTGAACCAGAGCATGAGTGTTTTTACTGGTGATAAATATCCGATTCCCAGACCGATGCCCATGATACATCCATAACTTACTAATAGACCTGGAATTGACTGTGTGATTATTGACAGAACCGACAGCAGGAGACCTGATGTGAAAAATATACAGGATAATCCTGATGCCTTTTTTACATTTCTTTCTACAAAATTCCCGCCGAATGCTGCCGACATACCTAAAAAGAATATTGCCAGTGAGAATGCCAATTCGATGGACGATACATCACATTCCATCATCATAGCGATTTCGTCTTTAATTAACGACCAGCAATAAACACTTCCTATACAAATATGTATAAGAAGTGCAGGTATGGCAGCCCTAAACCATTTATTATTTATCATTTTTTTTAATAATAATTATTTTTTATATTTTTATACCCATTTTGTTTTAATCTTCCCGCATTTCTTGCAGATGAGCATATATTTATCTCCATCCATATATATGGTCTTGGCAGCGATTTCCCACTCGTGCTTGCAAGCCCATTTCTCCATTAACAACTTAAACCAACTCATAAAATAATTATTATTTTTTATTAATAACAATACAAAGGCAGATTGACATCGTTTTTAACTTCAACGATTCGTATAACTGTTTTCTTATTGAAATACTTGGTCATCATCTTTTCTAAACCATCGATATGGCAGCCAGCCTTTCCGATTAGCAATCCAGGTCTGTTGAGTTTGATGGTGACAGTAATTGCGTCCGCACTTTGAGTGTCAACATCGATTCCATGAATTCGCAGCATCAGAAGTTTCTCAAATCCGAAATACTTCTCCATCATTTTGGATACTACTGTTACTGGACATAGTATACCGACTCTCAAATCTTTTGACGCAGCATATTCGTAATACGAATCCTCAACCTTATGATTCAATACTTCCTTGAACTCATAGTTGTATACATACTCACGTAATTTGTTAATGATACCCTTACGAATCTTTTGAAAGGATCCTTTTATATAGGATGCGGGGTAATCTATCAAATAAAATTTAATCTCACTCATAATTTATTAATACGTTTAATTGTTTTAAATATGTTATAAAATGCCCAACCACAAAATGCATACAATGGCATCTCAAAGAATATGAACCATTTCAGATCGAAACCCATAATTGCGTAATGTGATACGATCGCTGATGCGATTCCAAAGAACGCTATCATCAGGATCGTTATCCACCCTCCGTTCTTTATGAAATTGTGTAATTTTTCATAGACCTTTTCGTTTAATCTTTTTAGTGCTTCTTTCATATTATCTAAACATATAAGTTAGGGATCCATCCTTCATGTACAAGACCAATACTTCGTCATTACACCAAACTGGGAAATTATCCTCCGCCGCAGGCTTCTCGTGTGGTTCTCCATATTTTACGATCGCTGTCGAAATATCCTCGTGTGTACCACTGATTAATCTGTCCAACTCATTGATAACAATGTACTTACCATCAACTTTCCCCCATCTCTTTTTCTTATCACTTCCGAAAATGTAATCCAAGTCCCTCCTCATCTTGTTAAAAGATGATTCGGTTGGGTCATGAAGTGTATCTTTCCAAATCGATTTTGATAGCCCATTCAGACGCTCCGACATGAATCCACATTTCATTACTTCCTTAACATTCTCCAATTTACATAGTTTCTTAAAGTCATCAACAAGATTATTGTAATTAGAGTCGTTACAAATGTGTTCATTTAGGTCAATCTTCTCAAGCAATCTGTTGAACTCATTGCAATAAAATTCAGCAGCGGTTTCCATTGGAATACAGAAATCATTATCGCCAAAGTCGAAAAGAACCGCGAAATCTACGCTCCTGCGGAAATCTGACAGCGGGATGCTATCAGGTCGTTTCAGGGTTAACTCAATCTCCGCCGAGTCGATTAGGTTTTGTAGTCTGTCGATATAAATGACATCTTGACAATCTGCAGATATTAAAATGTGTGACTCACAGTTTCGGATTTCATAATTCCATTTGTATAGTTTACTATAACCGATAGTAATAAACTTATTACCATCTATGCGTTTGGTATATTCTCCTTCTGGTTCATTCTGGAAAGTAGAATCTTCCCAGACGCGGAAGTCGAATCCATTATGTAATAGAACTTCTCTTGAAATCATAGAATTTCATTTCTTAAATAATAATTATTTTTTTATTCTCCGAAAACTCCTATCCACCACTTATTGCAGAAATCCTCAATCTTTGAATCCTTTCCGAACCACCACGAACCTCTGATAAGCCAATGAATCGGGCGGATGACAAATGTCATCAGAATAATGAATAGAACCAGCAACGGGAATGTCAATCTTGCTATCGGGCTGCCAGTGTATTTCACCTTATCCCAAGTATAAGCCTGGAAGGGAAGTCCAAGGTCGCCACAGTTTCCAATGTTTTCTCCCCAGTGATTTGACAGCTGACGCTTCTGCTCTGCTGACAGCGGGCAGCCACGTTCTTGAAGGAATGTCTCGATATTTCTTACTACTGTCATACCAGACAGTCTTCTATACTTTTTATAAAAAACGCTGCTCATAGTTTATGCGTATTTGTAAATTGATTTATAGATGTTAAACACGTTTACGAGTTCCTCATCAGTATGCTTCTGGGGATTTTGCCAAACTTCCATCTCCTCTTCGTCATACTCATTATCACTACCAAGTGACCAGCCCATCTCTGCGAGCGATCGAATTTCAGCAGGTGAAAGATCGAAACCTTGAAGATCGATACCCCACTCATCGTGTTCGGCATAATCCATCACGAAACCATTAGGCTTCTTTGATGCCAACATATTAAATGTGTCTGCTAATTGCTTATATGTCATAGAATTTCTTTTTTATTATTTTGTAGAGGTAGAGGTGACTTACCAACTTTGTTCTTTATTCCTAACTTAAATTCAGTATGTTATTAAGATACTGGTTAGAACACTATTAGCGAATACCACCACTCGCTTTCCAAACAGGGAGTTATTTTCTACAAAATAATTATTATTTATCTTTAATTATATTATAATTGTTCCCTACGAACTCAACGATAGTTTCGTCGAACACGTCAAATGTGTTTTTAGTGAAACACTCTCTGTGTTTCCAATTTTTCGAGCAGAAAAATACTGCGTAAGTATGTCTGGTCAGAACATACCAACAAATTTTAAGTCTTTCAAACATATCCGTTACAGTTTACAAATTGCCACGTCAATAATATCCGCTATCCAACTTAAAACATCTGTATTGAGTTGGTCAGGATAGATTTCACCAGAATAATCACCAAGGTCATCAATAGATGTGAAATGAATACCATCTTCTGATACGTCAATTCCATCAAGCAATACCTTATTGAACTGACCGTAATCATCTTCAACAACAACTGCTACATCTCGTGTTGTTATATCTGAAAAATCCAGAATGTAATTACCATCAACTGGTGTTTCATTATATGACTTCTTATAGATAGTCTTTACATTTCCTATGATTTCAGAAATCATTTCTGCACGCAATGCGTTTACTTTGTCTGATGTTTTCATAATTATTGTTTTAAGTTGTTTGTTGTTCTTATTTACACTACAAAGTTAATAATAAAAAATGAAACATCCAAATTTTTCGGAAATTTTATTTGTTATATAAGTTAATTATTTTGGTAAATGACATTTTTTGTTTTAATTTAGGATCGTTATATAATATCAGTCTGCTATTATCATTTATAAAAATGAGTGAATATATACATTTTTTATTTGTTAAACTATATACTATCTTAAAACATCTATCAGGAACTAATGAATTATTATAATCACATCCGCCGCATACAATTATTAAACTATCAGTTTGCGAAACATCTCTGATATGATTTTCATATTGTCTCCAAATACTGCGATTTAATATCGGGTCTTGTGGTATCGCATTTATGTAATAGAATGTTGATTTCAGCGATAGGTATGAAT